>CAINEG010000264.1 GCA_903847655.1 uncultured Bacteroidota bacterium | reverse complement strand
CACTGGTGCTGAGGTAAGGTTTTTAAAAAATCTAGGTCGTACAATAAAAAAGAAGGCTGTCTGATCAAGCCCACCATATTTTTATACAAGCCCAGATCAATTCCATTTTTACCACCAATAGATGCATCCACCATGGCTAGGATCGTAGTTGGCACAAAACCCACTGCTACACCACGCATAAAAACACCTGCCACATAACCCACCATATCGGTTACCACACCGCCACCGACACCAATTAAAACCGCTTGTCTGGTAGCACCTAAATTAACTAAGGCTTCAATGATAAAATCTACAGTGGCTTGCTGCTTATGTTCTTCGCCAGCAGGAATAATAATGGTTTTCTTTCCTTTAAACTTTTTTTGGTGTAAAGCATATACATTTTCATCTGTAATGTAAAAAGCATTTGACTTGTCTACCATATTATGAATGGCAGCAAACTTACCCTCTAAGAAAAAGGATACTGTTTGTGTCGAGAATTTTACTTTCCAGTTTTTCATTTAAAAATGCTTTACATTATGTAATGAGCATTAGTTTGTATTATAAAAACAAACTAGCTATTCATTATTTTATTTTGATGATGAATGCTTTCCATATGCACAGCGTCCATGTACTTAGTGATAAAATCTTCACTTAAGCCCACTTTATTGCCCTTGCCTACGGCACGCTCCAATATTTCATTCCAACGATTGGTTTGCAAGATGGTGATATCATTGTTCTTTTTGTATTCGCCAATTTTTTCAGCCACTTTCATACGGGTAGACAATACCTGCAACAACTCATCATCCAATTGATTGATTTGTTGACGCAATTTTTCCAATGCAGCATGGTATTCTTCAGAAGCCACATCTTCTTTTCTCCAACGTATTGCCTCCAACATAGTTTTCAATACCTCAGGGGTGATTTGTTGTTTCGCATCACTCCAAGCATTGTCTGGATCGATATGTGATTCAATGATTAAACCATCAAAGTCTAAATCCATGGCTTGTTGCGCCACCTCTTGCAAGATATCACGACGTCCACAAATATGTGAAGGATCGTTGATCATTGGGATGCCTGGATAACGACGCTTCATTTCAATCGCTAAATGCCACATCGGCGCATTTCTATATTCAGTATTGCCATAAGAACTAAATCCACGGTGGATCAAGCCCAATTCTTCAATACCCGCTTTAGCAATACGCTCCATACCACCAATCCATAATTCTAAATCTGGATTAATGGGATTCTTAATCAATACAGGCACTTTCACCCCTTTTAACGCATCTGCAATTTCTTGCACACTAAAAGGATTCACTGTGGTACGCGCCCCTACCCATAATACATCTACATCAAAATGCAAAGCATCTTCCACTTGTTTAGCAGTAGCTACTTCCACCGCAACAGGCATCCCTGTTTCTTTTTTGGCTTGTTGCATCCAAGGCAATCCCTTGGTACCAATACCTTCAAAACTTCCAGGTCTGGTTCTTGGTTTCCATATACCTGCACGCATAATGTCTACTTTACCAGTAGCCGCTAAACGAATAGCAGTTTGCATCACTTGTTCTTCGGTCTCCGCACTGCAAGGACCAGAAATAATCAAGGGTGATTTCTTTAATAAAATGCTCACTTTTTGTTGTTGTTCTGTTAAGTCTCCCATTTTTTCCAATTTTAATATTTAAATATTTATTTTAATTTTTCGATCTTTCTAATTAACCTTCTTTTTTAGAAAATCCTTTTGGACCACCACTGTCTGCATCATTCATTCTAATGCGACGACCTTTGTAGTTTTTGCCATCTACCGCATTAATCATTTGCTTAGCAGCACCCGATTCAATTTCTACCCAGCTATTCATATCACGCATGTCAATTTTACCCAAGGCTTCTTTTCTTAAGTCGCTCATGTCTAAAATGTATTGTAAAAAGCTTGCTTTGTAAAAACCATCCTTAGTGCCTAAGTTCACAAACAATCTTGTATAACCGCTAGCGCCTCTTTCTGCACCGCGACTTCCGCGATCACCAGCACTACGATCCATACCACGATCATTGCTTCTTGTGCGACCACGATCGGCGCCACTAAATTCTTGACGACCTCTGTCACGATTGCGATCTTGTTGTTGCATCGGCTCGCGACGTCCTTTATCTGCTGTACGAATATTTAAATCTTGCGCATTTTCATAATAACTCAAGAATCGGTTAAACTCTAAAGCAGCTACACGCTTTAAAATTTCTTCCTTACTCATATCTGCAAATTTCTCCGCCAACATAGGTACATAAGTTTCATAGTCACCATGGCTTACATCGGTAGACATTAATTTATCCATTACATGGAAAAATTGCTTACGACAAACATCCTTACCACTTGGAATATCCAATTTATGGAAAGTACATTTATTCATGTTCTCTATTTGACGCAAACGGTAAGATTCACGTGCGTGTACAATGGATATACAAATTCCTTGACTTCCTGCACGACCTGTACGACCACTGCGGTGGGTATACACTTCTACATCATCAGGTAATTCAAAATTGATAACATGGGTAATGCCTTTTACATCAATACCTCTTGCAGCCACATCGGTCGCAATTAACAATTGTAAACTCTTGTCACGGAATTGGCCCATCACTCTATCACGTTGTTGTTGTGTTAAATCGCCATGGATAGCATCAATATCATAACCTTCGCGCGTTAAACGTTGTGCTACTTCTTGCGCATCTGCCTTGGTTCTTGTAAAAATAATACCATAAATACCTGGATTAAAATCGATGATTCTTTTTAAAGTCTCATAACGATGTTGGGCCGAGGTTAAATAGTACTGATGGTCAATGCTCTTGTTCGTCGCATTTACTTTACCAATCGTTACTTCTACTGGCTCTTTCATGTAACGCTTGCTTACTTTTCTAATTTCAGCAGGCATGGTGGCACTGAACAACCAAATACTTTCTCTATTAGGTGTATTCTTTAAAATGAATTCAATGTCCTCTTGGAAACCCATGTTTAACATTTCATCGGCCTCATCTAAAACTACATATTCAATTTTTTCCAAGTTGATGGCTTTTCTTTCAATCAAGTCAATCAATCGACCAGGGGTAGCAACCACTACTTGTACACCTCTTTTTAAATCCCTTATTTGCATGCTGATAGAGGTACCTCCATATACTGCCAATACTTGCAAACCTGGAATATGTTTTTTAAACAAATTCATCTCGTTGACAATTTGCATACACAATTCTCTTGTTGGACAAACTACCAAGGCCTGCGGAAAACGATCTGCAGTTTTGATTAATTGCAACAAGGGTAAACCAAAGGCAGCTGTTTTGCCAGTACCTGTTTGCGCTAGTCCAATAAAATCTTTGGTACCACTTATTAAAACAGGTATAGATCTTTCTTGAATTTCAGTAGCATGGGTGTATCCTAATTCAGTTACTGCTTTGACCAATTGCTCATTGATCCCTATTTCAGTAAATGTTTTTTTAGACTTTACGGCTTCTATCAACTCATTTTTATTTTCTATTTCTTCGTTCTTCTTCATTTTTACTATTTTTTGCTCAGTCGTATTTTACGCTTTGCTTTTTTTAATTATTTTAAAATCCTTTTTATTTGATTGGCATTTTGAATCAATTCCAATAAGTAAGCTGGGTTTTCTTTTTCCAAACTTGCCTTGAATTTTTTTAATTG
>CAINEG010000263.1 GCA_903847655.1 uncultured Bacteroidota bacterium | reverse complement strand
TAATACAATGGAAAACAATATTGTCTTTACCAATAAAGTGAACCAGTTTGGTTTCTTTATCATTCCAATAAGGGGTCCAATCTTTTCCAGTATTTAAGGCCCATTGTTTGGTCGCGCTGATGTATCCAATAGGCGCATCAAACCAAACATACAAAACTTTTCCAGCGCCACTTGCTAGCGGCACTTTCACGCCCCAGTCTAAATCGCGGGTTACTGCTCTTGGTTGCAAGCCACCTTCAATCCAACTTTTACATTGCCCAACCACGGCGGCTCTCCAATCTTTTGCATGGTCATTTAAAATCCATTGACGTAAAAAATCTTCATGCTTATTTAAAGGCAAGTACCAATGTGTAGTTTCTTTTTTGATAGGGGCTTGTCCACTTAAAGTACTTACTGGATTGATTAATTCTTCAGGGCTCAAGCTTTTGCCACATTTTTCACATTGGTCGCCATAGGCTTCCGGATGACTACAATTAGGACAGGTGCCTTTGATGTAACGGTCCGCTAAAAATGTTTGCGTGGCTTCATCAAAATATTGTTCAGTGGTCTTAGTTTCTAAATCGCCCTTAGCTTCTAGGTCTTTGAAAAATTCGCTTGCTGTTTCATGGTGCAAGGGGTCGCTAGTGCGGTGGTAAATATCAAACTCAATACCTAGGTCCTTGAAATTTTGTTCAATGATGGGATGGTATTTGTCTATAATGGCTTGAGCCGTGGTCCCTTCCTTGGTGGCTTGAATAGGAATGGCTGTTCCATGCTCATCGCTTCCACATACAAAAACAACGTCTCTTTTTTGGGCCTTTAGGTAGCGGACATAAATATCGGCTGGCAAATAAGCACCTGCTAAGTGTCCAATATGTTTCAAGCCATTGGCATATGGGAGTGCTGCGGTAATCAAATATCGTTTAGGCGTGTTCATTGCTGCAAAAGTACTTAATATTGTGGTATGATTCAACCACCGTATATCCAACAGGGAGAGACTATTGGCCTGGTTTGTCCAGCAGGGTCCATCCCAATCGAAAAAGTGCAAAATTGCATTGAAACGCTTGAAAAATGGGGGTATGCGGTAAAATTAGGCAAAACAGTAGGGGCCAAATCCCATAGTTTTTCAGGCACTGATACCGAAAGAGCACTCGATTTGCAGTCCATGCTGGATGATGAAAATATCAAGGTTGTTTTATGCGCCAGGGGTGGTTATGGCATGAGCAGAATTATCGATCAAATTGATTTTTCTAAATTCAATGCACATCCAAAATGGGTGGTGGGTTTTAGCGATATTACAGTTTTACATGCAGCGCTTCAAAAGCAAAACTGTATGAGTATTCATGGCCCCATGGCTGCCGCATTTAACAAAGGAGAAGTAGGATTAACCTACATTAACTCCTTACGTCATTGTTTAGAAGGTAAACCCATCCATTACAAGGTGGCTAGCCATAGTTTTAATACCATGGGCATAGTACAAGCCCCCATCATTGGCGGCAATTTATGTATGATGGCACATTTGGTGGGTTCCAAAAATCAAATGGACACAGCAGGTAAAATAATTTTTATAGAGGATGTGGGAGAGTATCATTACAATATAGATAGATTGATGATACAGTGTAAAAATGCGGGTTATTTCGATCAATCTAAGGGGATTATAGTTGGAGGGTTTACCGATTTGAAAGACAATGCCTCCGATTTTGGGGCCTCCGCCAATGAAATCATTGCCAAATATTTACAGCAATTGGCTATTCCTGTTTGTTTTGATTTTCCGGTAGGCCATGGCCTAGAAAATTATGCCATCAAGGAAGGACAAGACTATCATTTGGACGTCCATGCACAGGGGGTAGACTTAAAAGAGGCTTAATTGAATGGATGCTTAAAGCAGCGTTAAAATTTCTAGGGCACACCAATGATGTAATTAAAGCATTAAATTTGTCTATAAAATTGAATCTAATGAAAAAGTATTTTTTAAGCTTAACAGTTTTTCTTTTATTAGCAATGCAATTTTGTTTGGCCCAATCCTATGTGGTAGCGGGTATTGAAAAAACGGACAAAGAAGACATGCAATATGAAGTGCTTGGGAAAGTAGGCAATCATTACTGGATTTATAAAAATATTGGAGGGGTTGCCACGATTGTTCAGTACAACGATCAAATGCAAATTGTCAAACAAAACGATTTATCCTTTGTTAAAACAACCAATTTAACGGGTATTGAATTTGTCACTTATCCGGATAAAGTTTTTGTTTTTTATCAATTTCAAAATCATAGTACTGTCTATGCAGCAGTGGCTACCTTAAATAGTGAAGCAAGTTTAGTAGGAAAGCCAGTGGTCATTGATACCGCCAATGGTATCCGACCCGGGTCAGGCACTAAAGTGTTTAATTTATTGCAAAGCGATGATCGTCAAAAAATGGTTTTGTTTAGTGTCAACACCACACACGCTAATGCAATTAAAGTAAGAACTATTGTGTTGAATACCAATTTTGAAACGATCAATGATGCCGAAATCAGCATTAATGCACAAAATAAAAAAAGTAGCTTATCTGATTTTGCCTTAGACAACAATGGCAATTTATTTTGCTTAAGAAATACTACACAAGTAGGTCAAGCACCTGCAGTTAGTTTATTGTATTTATCGGCTAATGGAACTGAAGTGGTAGAATCGCCTATTTTGAATTACAGTTTATTGCTAGATGACATCAGATTAAAAATAGATAATCAAGCAGGCTTAGTGATATTAAATTCTTTTTATGCAAGCACAAAAAAAGGTAATGTAGAAGGTTTGTTTTCATATGTATGGGATATTGCTGCAAAAAAAGAACAATTGGCCAATGCCAATAGATTTACTGATGCTGCAAGGGCAGTGGTTTCTAGCAAAAGGAACTTGAGAGACGCATTTGATTTGTTTTACCTAGACAAAATAAGTACACAGGAAGATGGAAGTTTTGTGGCAGTTGCAGAATCGGCAGATACTTATTCCAATAGAACTGCTTTTTCAAGATGGGATTATTTTTATGGGGGTGCTTTTTATAGTCCATTTATGTTTAATTATTGGAATAGGCCATTTGGTTTTTATCCATGGGCTAGATTTGGATGGGGCAGCCCTTTTATGTACAATAGATGGATGAATCCCTATGCTTCTTTTGGTTATCCAAGTGTTAGCTACGAGGCCAACTCCATCGCCTTAATTTCTTTTGATAAAAAAGGGAACTTTCAATGGATCAAAACCATTGACAAAAAACAAAACGATTTAAATGTAGATCAGTTTATAGGTTATGGCACCATTGAAAACACTGCGGGTACTAGTTTTGTCTACCACCAAAAACAAAAAGGTATCCACCAATTAGTGATTAATACGCTTACCAAAAATGGGGAATTGACTAAGGGCAATTCCATCGTTTTAAATGAAAAAAATTACGAATGGATGCCTAAGATGCTAAAACAAGTTGATGCGCAAGAAGCTATTTTGCCTTATCAGTACAAAAGCAGAATTGGCTTTGCTAAAATTAAATTTAAATAACTAAGCGTGGTTTTTTTATTCAGAGACAGGTCAGACATTAATTTAATCTTTTTAGTCTTATTGAGTTTGGCTTTGCATTTTCATGTGTGGATGCATCCTCCCTTAGTGATTGCCAATGCTTCCGATGGTTTAATTGCTTACTTGTTATTGAATTTCATAAAACCATTACCACCGATGGTGCTCATTGTACTTTTTCAGTTGATTATTTTAAGTCAGGCCATCCGATTAAATATATTATTAAGTAAGTTTAAAATGTTTCAGCAAATAAGTTATTTGCCTGCCTTTACTTACATCATTTTAACTGGCTTGTTTCCTTTTTGGGATGTGATCAGTTCTAGTTTGGTCGCCAATTCCTTGGTCATTTGGATTTTGGTAAAATTGTTAAGGTTGTACGATCAAAATCAGCCCAAAACCTTAGAGTTTAACATAGGATTAATAGTGGGTATTTCTATTTTATTGTATGAACCTATTGCCATTTTAATTCCAGTGGTATTGTTTGCGCTAATTATTATCAGACCCTTTAAAATTTCTGAATGGCTGGTTTTGATTATGGGCATCTTACTTCCCTTTTATTTTATTTTCACTTATGTTTTTTTAGCAGGCAATTTATCAGATTTCAGACATTTTTTACCCAGATTGGATTGGAAAAACCCATTGGTGCAGCCTGAAATGAATGTAATATTAGCCCTATTGGTCATGGGGGTGCAATTGATTGCGGGCATTTTCTATTGGCAGCAAGAGCAAATTAGGTTCATTATTCAAGTAAGAAAATATTGGGGTGTATTACTGCTGGTGCTTATTTTAACCCTATTTCAACCCATTATATTTTCGGTACAGGCATTGTATGCATCGGCCATCGTCATCACCCCCTTGGCCTGCTTTATTAGCTTTGGCTATGCCAGTCCTAAAAGACTTCTAGTACCCAATTTGTTGTTTTGGTCGGCCATCGCCGTTATTGTGTATAACCACCTTAGTTAGGTGAAGAATTTAACAAATCTATAAAGCCAAGTTTTGGTAACTTTGTCCTTCAATTTAATACCCTAATAGTTAAATTCACAGCTATGAAATTTGGCGTTTTAGTTTTCCCTGGATCCAATTGCGATAGAGATATGCAAGATGCTTTAGAAAAAGACTTGGGCTATCCTGTAGAAATGTTATGGCATAAAGACAGCGATTTATCGCATTTTACTACCGAGGATTGCATTGTGCTTCCTGGTGGCTTTTCTTATGGCGATTATTTACGTTGTGGTGCCATTGCTAAATTTAGTCCAATGATGCAGTCGGTGATTGAATTTGCCCATAAGGGCGGAAAAGTATTGGGGGTATGCAATGGCTTTCAAATTTTATGTGAAAGTGGTTTATTGCCAGGAGCTTTATTGCAAAATGCCAATCAACAATTTGTTTGTAAAAACGTTTATATTAAAACTGATAAAAGCGAGGCTTTACAAATTCCTATTGCACATGGCGAAGGAAGATATTATGCAGATGCGACTACTTTAACCCATTTAGAAAAAAACAATCAAATATTATTTCGTTACTGTGATGAAAAAGGTAAAGTAGGTGGCAATGCGAATCCCAATGGATCCACCATGGATATAGCAGGTATTTGCAACGACCAGCGCAATGTATTTGGAATGATGCCGCATCCAGAAAGAGCTACTTCTGATGTTTTAAGTAATATAGATGGCAAAAAAGTTTTTGAAATTTTGGGTTTAAAAAAATAAGAATATGAAAAAAGGAATGATTTTGTTTTGCAGTGTTTTAATGGTATTTGCAGCAGGCGCTCAAAAATTAAATCCTGTAAAATGGACCTTTGAAGCGGTAAAAAAATCAGACAAGCAATACGAAATTAAAATTAGTGCAGCTATTGAAAACCCATGGCATATTTATTCTCAATTTGTTAAAGGCGGGCCTATTCCTACCAAAATCACTTACAAACCAAATCCTTTGGTGCAAATAAAAGGAATTGCCAAAGAAGCGGGTAAGATGGAGAAAAATTTTGATAAGAATTTCAATACAGAAGTTGCTTATTATAGTAACAATGTACAGTTTACCCAAATGGCAAATTTAAAAGTGGCAAGTAAAACCAAGATTGCTGGTGAAATAGAATATGCCGTTTGCAATGATGATAGATGTTTGCCCCCTGCGAAGATAGCTTTTGAAATAGCCTTACAATAATTTCAATAAATAAAAATATCTTGAATAAAGTACTTGCTTCTTTTGTGGCTTTATTTACTAGTTTATTAGTAAATGTTACTTTGGCCCAAAACCCTGTTACTGTAAATATAAAAGCAGTACTGGTTAATGACAGTACTTATACTTTAAAAGCAAGTCTGCAAATTCAAGACAGTTGGCATGTGTATGCAGCCAATCCGGATGGATTAAATGCCCCTGAATTTAAAGCTGGATTAGAGACAGTGCAAATGATTGCAGCCCCCACTTATTCGGTAAAAGCAACTAAACAAAGGGATGATTTATTCAAAGAAGCCAATGTTTATATACATACACTTGATATTGCACAGACTATAGTGATCAAAGGTTTTCAACCAGATAGTTTAAAAATTTTAGTTTTGTTGAACGCTGCAAAAGGGGATCAATTTTTGGCCTTGGAGATTCCTGTTTCAGTGGCCTTGGCCAATGGTAAAAAAGCAGCAGGCTTTCAAATTTTATTGCCTGAGTCTGCAACCAAGGTACCTGAAGCTGCTTGCGGTGGCGAAACCCATGCTACTGAAAAGTCCAGTGGTTGGTCGATATTTTTTCTTGGATTTTTAGGGGGATTGATTGCACTGATTACTCCCTGTGTGTTTCCCATGATACCAGTAACGGTTTCTTTTTTTACTAAAAGATCAAAAACCAGAAAACAAGGCATTCAAAATGGGTTATTGTATGGTGCCAGTATTTTTTTAATTTATGTATTGGCCAGTTTACCCTTTCACATTGTGGGCAATGTGCAACCTGAGATTTTCAATAGCATTTCTACCAACCCATGGTTGAATATAATTTTCTTTATCATTTTTATATTTTTTTCCATTTCCTTTTTTGGTTTTTTTGAAATCACTTTACCCAGTGGTATCGCCAATAAAGCCGATTCCAAAAGTGGATTAGGTAGTTTTGGAGGTATTTTTTTTATGGCCATCACCTTGGCCATTGTATCTTTTTCTTGTACAGGCCCTATATTAGGCACTTTATTGGTAGGTTCTTTGCAAGGGGGTGCTTGGGCATTGACTGCTGGCATGGCGGGTTTTGGCTTTGCCTTGGCCTTGCCTTTTACCTTATTTGCCATATTCCCTCAATGGCTTCAAAGTTTACCTAAATCGGGTGGGTGGTTAGATACAGTGAAAAAAGTATTGGCCTTTTTAGAATTGGCCTTGGCTTTTAAATTTTTATCCAATGCAGATTTGGTAGAACATTGGGGGTTATTAAAAAGAGAAGTATTCATTGGTATCTGGGCTGTGATAAGTATTGGCTTAGCATTTTATTTAAGTGGAAAATTATTATTACCCCATGATGTAAAAGGAGCAAAAATTTCTACTAGTAGAAAAATTGGGGCTGGCCTAGCATTTGTATTTGGCCTTGTTTTAATCGCAGGCATGACGCCAAAAAATACTTATTTATTAAAATTTTTGAGTGGTTTCCCACCACCTACGCATTATAGTTTGTTTGCAAACAATGGAGACCATCATGGCTTGCAAGCCAATGTGGTGAATGATTATGAAAAAGCAGTGCTTTTGTCAAAACAAGAAAATAAACCCATCTTAATTGATTTTACTGGCTGGGCCTGTGTCAACTGCCGTAAGATGGAAGAGAATATCTGGACCGATCCCGAAGTGATGGCGGAAATTCAAAATCATTTTATTTTGGTATCGCTATATGTAGATGACAAAGAATTATTACCTGTTGCTAAAAGGTTTAAATACACCAATGCACAAGGCCAGTCTAAAGACATCAATAGTATTGGAGATTTGTGGGCTACTTTCCAGGCCGAAAATTTCAATCAGGTAACGCAGCCTTTATATGTGGTGATGAGTCCAGCACAAAAAATGCTATCCAATCCAGTAGGCTATACGCCAGATGCTAAAGAATATTTGAATTGGCTACAATGCATCGCCAGTAAAGCAAATTCGAGATAAAGGTTATTGAATTTAAAAAAGCTCCTGTTGGAGCTTTTTTAATAAATCATTAGAGTGATTTATGGAGTCTTTATATTTTATAAAAGACGAATATAAATCTACAAACTCATGCCGCGCTCGATCATCATCTTCCTTAAGTTAATCAAACCATAACGCATTCTACCTAAGGCAGTATTGATACTGCAATTGGTCATTTGAGCAATTTCTTTAAAGCTAAGGTTGGCATAATGTCTTAATACAATTATCTCTCTTTGTTCTTCTGGTAAAAGGTCTACCAATTCTTGAATATTTTTATGCGTTTGCGCACGGGTCATTTTGTAATCGGCAGGATGGTCAGAATGTTTGATAATTTCAAACAAATCTTGATCGTCGCTAGTTTTGATCGTAGGGGTGCGTTTTACTTTTCTAAAATGATCCACCACAAAATTATGAGAGATACGTAAAGCCCAAGGTAAAAATTTACCTTCTTCGGCATATTTCTTTTGTGTTAGGTTATCGATGACCTTGATTAGAATTTCTTGAAAAAGGTCTTCGGCCAAGTAGCTGTCTTTGACCATGAATAAAATGGCATTGTAAATCCTATTTTGGTGGCGCTCTAATAAGGCATCAAAAGCACGAGAATTGCCGTCTTGGAAGGACTGAATAAGTTCGTTGTCTGATAGTTGAATTTCTTTGTTCATTTGTTTTAGGGTAGGTTTCGATGGGTTAGTAGATACAAATTACTAGCTATAATGACTGAAATTGCGTTTGTGGAAAACAAGAAATTCTTTTAAAAGCTATCCACATTTTTAATAGTCAAAAAGGAACAAATTTCTACAACTAAATGGGCTATAATCTGTTATTTTGCTATATGGCAGGCACTAAAAAAGCACAAAAAGCAAAGACGGAAAATAATGACATTCAAATAGTGGGTGCTAGGGTACATAATTTGAAAAATGTATCTGTTGAGTTCCCGCGCAACCAGTTTATTGTGGTTACTGGGGTTTCAGGAAGTGGAAAGTCATCTCTTACCATCGATACCTTATTTGCAGAAGGCCAAAGGCGTTATGCGGAGAGCTTATCTTCCTATGCAAGGCAGTTCATGTCTAGAATGGGTAAGCCCGATGTAGATTATATCAAGGGGCTATGCCCAGCCATAGCCATTGAGCAAAAAGTGGTCACCCGCACCCCTCGAAGTACAGTAGGCAGCATGACCGAGATTTATGATTACCTGCGTGTATTTTATGCAAGGGTGGGAAAAACCTATTCGCCCATTAGCGGTTTGGAAGTAAAAAAGCAGGATGTGCAGGATGTTTTGGAATTTATACAAAAAGGGAAAACGGGAGACAAGATGGTCATTATCGTACCCTTTAAGCAACAAGCCAAAAGAGATATTCAAGAAGAGCTAAACATTTTATTACAAAAAGGTTTTGCAAGAATTTATTTAAGAGCATCTTCAAAAACAAATGCATCAAGTATTTTAAGAATTGAAGATGCGCTAGCCATGACCAAGGCCGAAATAACCAAAACCATTAAGGCACATGATGTTTATGTTTTAATTGACCGTGTGGTAGTGAAAGCATTTGAGGAAGATGATCTTCACAGAATTAGTGATTCCATAGGTACCGCATTTTACGAAGGGGAAGGCCTATTATGGGTGGAACAAAATGAAACCATTTTAAAAACTTTTAATAATAAGTTCACTTTAGATGGAATGGATTTTGACGAACCTAGTCCAAATTTATTTTCATTTAACAATCCTTACGGTGCATGTCCTACTTGCGAGGGCTATAGTCAGGTATTGGGCATTGATGAAAATTTAGTCATACCCAATACCAATTTATCGGTCTATGATGGAGGGGTGGCGCCATGGAAGGGAGAAAAATTAGTTTGGTGGAAGGATCAGTTTGTAAAAGAGGCAGGCAAGGCAGGTTTTCCTATTCATCAACCCATCAATAAATTAACCAAGGCTCAAACCACACAATTGTGGAAGGGTGTGGGCAAGGCATTAGGCATAGATGCTTTTTTTGAAGATGTAAAAGCGCATTTATATAAAGTACAGTTTAGGGTAATGCTAAGTAGGTATCGTGGAAGAACCAATTGCCCCGATTGTGAAGGTTACCGCGTGCGCAAGGAAGCCTTGTATGTAAAAATTGCAGGCAAACATATTGGAGAATTATGCGCCATGCCTGTAAAAGATTTACAAGTTTGGTTTACGCAATTAAAATTATCGGAGCATGATCAACAAGTAGCCAAGCGTTTATTAATTGAATTAGAACAACGCATTCAAACTTTAATGGATGTAGGCTTGGGTTATTTAACCTTGTCAAGGCTTGCCAATAGTTTAAGTGGTGGAGAAAGTCAAAGAATACAACTCACCAGATGCTTAGGATCTAACTTAACCAACTCCTTATATATTTTAGATGAGCCAAGTATTGGCCTGCATTCAAGAGATACAGAAAGGCTTATTAAAGTGTTACAAAACTTAAGAGACTTAGGTAATACGGTAGTGGTGGTAGAGCACGACGAACAAATTATGCGTCACGCCGATCATATCATAGACATGGGCCCTTTAGCGGCGCATCAGGGCGGAGAAGTAG
>CAINEG010000262.1 GCA_903847655.1 uncultured Bacteroidota bacterium | reverse complement strand
GCAATTTTAAAAGTTATGGGTTGCAGCCCATAGTCCCATCTTTTTTTATCATCGGTGATGGTAAAGGAACCCACATTTTTTCCATAAGTATGGTCACCCACCAAGAAAACTTCCATAAATGGTTTTAAATTATTGATGATGAGTTCACTTGCCGAAGCTGTCCCGTTGGAAGTAATTACAAAGACCCTGTTTAAATTACCAATATTATTGGTTTCGTTTTGAAAATTGGTCACAAAGGCGCTGCTGCCATTTTGTTTGGTTAAATATTCGGTATAGGTTGCATTGAATACTTTTTTGTTCATCACCTTGTTTACCCTGGCACCTAAATCTTTCACCATTAAATTGGTGAGTAAGTCTGCAGAGGCTACATAACCGCCGCCATTGTAGCGCAAATCCACAATCAGTTCATTCACTCCTTTGGATTTAAATCGACCAAACACAGCCCTTAAGCTATCATCAAAACTTGTTAAAAATTGTACATAAGCAAGGTAGCCTACTTTTTTTCCTGACCAATTAAACACCGTATCTGTAAGAATGGGGTTGGTTTGCAATTCAACTTTTGTTAGGGTTAAAGTTTTTGCATTGCTAGAAAAGGCATTGTTGGTAAAAATGCCAAACCCTAATTTTAAAGTTTCATTTTGTAAAATATTGGAATAATTTTTAGTCGTAACAGTTTGATCATCTACAGATAAAATGATATCTCCTCTTTTCAAACCTGCATTTTCTGCAGGGCTTCCTTTTAAAACATAAGCTATGACCAAGGCCACATCGCCATCTGGTTTGGCATTGTCCACTAAAAATGCATTAATCTTCACGCCTAAAATTTTATTGACCCCATTGAGTTGATTGATTAAATTACTTGAACTACTGTCTATCCAAGAAAAACGATCTGTAGCTCCATAATCATATAAGATGGAAGTAAAATAGCTCATTGGATTTAAGTTCAGATTGGTCTTAGCAACAGCCGGCATATTGGTAGACCATAAATAATAACTACTCATGGTTTGGTGTATCCAATTGTTGACATCGGCATTAGTAGTGGTGGCAGGATTGTTTACAGCTACATCTTTTTTAGTACAAGCGCCAAGTATCAATAAAAAAAATAAAGTGTAAATAATTTTTTTACTATGCATAAGGATGGTTTCTTCCCATAAATTTACTACAAACATGGGGTAATTTTTGTTAAAATATTTTAAGAATTTTTAAAGCTATACTAAAGAAAGGTCGTTCGAAAAGCTTAATTTTACAGCGATTATTAACCCAATGCGCTAATAGAATTTTATGAAAAAATACTGGCTACTCCTTTTAATTACTTTTCAACTAAATGCTTTGTACAGTCAATCGAGCAAGAACTACCTCAAGTCGATCAATGAATGGCATATAAAAAGAGAAAATAGCCTTAAACAACCCAATGGCTGGTTAAATTTAGAAGGACTTTTTTGGTTGCACAAAGGGGTCAATAGTTTTGGTAAAGGAGAAGGTATGGACAGTAAATATGCAAACAATGAATTTCCTGAATACCTTGGTGATTTTATTTATGAAGGAGATTCAGTGCAATGGGTGAACAAAAATAGTAACAGCATCAAGATTAATAATAAAGAACAAAAAGGTACGCAAGCCATTACTGTATTTAAAGCGGAAGGGCTGGCTAAAACCATGGACTGGTCTCATTTTAGCTGGGTGGTGATCAAACGTGAAGATAAAGTAGGCATCCGATTTAGAAATTTACAAGCGGCTACTTTGACCGCATTTAAAGGGATTGATCGATTCCCTGTAGATTCTAATTGGAGGCTAAAAGCGGTACTAGTGCAACCAGAACAAAATTTATTAATGATTACCAATGTGCTGGGCCAAACAACTGCTCAAAAAAGTGCAGGCCGATTGTTGTTTACCATCAATAATAAAGAATACACTTTAGATGTAATTGATGAAGGAGGACCTAATTTGTTTATTGTATTTGGCGATGAAACAGCGGGAAAAACTACTTACGGTGCAGGACGTTTTATCGATATTCCAAAGCCAGATGCCTTGGGTAATACCGAGATAGATTTTAATAAAGCATACAATCCGCCCTGTGCTTTCACTGCTTTTGCCACCTGCCCTTTACCTCCTCCACAAAACAGGTTAAAACTAAGCATCACCGCTGGTGAAAAAAATTATGGTCATCACTAAGTAGACCATTAACTTTGGCTGGAAATGAACCATTCACCAAATACATTGGATACGATTGCTGTTATTGGCTTAGGCTATGTAGGCCTGCCTTTGGCGATTGCATTTGGAAAAAAATACAAGGTCATTGGTTTTGATATTGATGCAAGTAGAATAATAGCATTAAAAAATGGTGTAGATAATACATTACAAACTACCCCAGAAGAAATTCAAGCAGTGCAGCAATTAGAATTTACTGATCAATTAAATGAGCTAAAAAATTGTACTGTATATATTATTACAGTACCTACCCCTGTGGATGCACTCCAACAACCCGACTTAAAACTTTTATTGAAGGCTTCTGATATGATCGGCAGTATTTTAAAAAAAGGAGACTTGGTTATTTATGAAAGCACAGTGTATCCTGGTTGCACAGAAGAAGACTGTGTACCTGTTTTAGAAAAGCAAAGTGGTTTGGTTTTTAATAAAGATTTTTATTGCGGCTATTCCCCTGAAAGAATTAATCCAGGCGATAAAGTAAACACACTTACAACTATTAAAAAACTTACATCGGGTTCTACACCTGAGATGGCTAATAAGGTAGACGCACTTTATGCAAGCATTATTACAGCAGGCACTTTTAAAGTGTCTAGTATCAAAGTGGCAGAAGCGGCTAAGTCAATTGAAAACGCACAACGCGATATTAATATTTCTTTTGTCAATGAACTCGCGCTCATATTTGATAGAATGAATATTGATACCCATGAGGTATTAGAAGCCGCTGCTACTAAATGGAATTTTTTACCTTTTAAGCCAGGCTTAGTGGGTGGACATTGTATTGGAGTAGACCCATATTACTTAGCACATAAAGCAAGTAGCCTAGGCTATCATCCACAAGTTATTTTATCGGGTAGGCATGTGAATGATCAAATGAGTGCTTTTGTAACTGGTAAAATAGTTCAACTATTGACTGCCAATAAAATAAATAGTAAAGGAGCCAAGGCTTTATTGTTAGGGGTTACTTTTAAAGAGAACTGTCCTGACATTAGAAATTCAAAAGCCTTTGAAATATATAGCCAGCTTAGTGCTGCGGGTATGCAGGTAGATGCCTTTGACCCTTATGCCAATGCAGTAGAAGTTAAACAAAAACATGCTATTGATTTAGCGACTGCTTTAGGAAAATATGACGCGATAGTGCTTGTGGTAGCACATGCGTTTTTTAAGTCATTAGATTATGCAAGCCTGAAGCGTTCAGATAAGACTATCATTTACGATACCAAGGCCTTCTTAGATAGAAGCATTGTAACAGCAAGATTATAATACTTACTGAGGATGATAAGTACGCTCTGCATTTTTAAGTACTTCGGTTTTATCTAAGGTCATTTTTTTCACTTGTTGTGCCTGATACATGGCTCGTTGGTCGGCATAATGCTTGTCTCCTTTATTAGAACTTGCGCCAAAAGTATTTACGGTTTCAATCAAAGGCAAACTGCCATCTTTAGGAAAGCGAACAAATCCAATATAAGCGTCACCACTATTCATTTTTCTTTGTCCAGTACCATAGGGTTGAGTTTGCACTGCTGCAAGTACATCTGGCATACCACCTTGAGGCCAGTTCTCATCACCTCTTACTAGTCTTTGCATTTCACCTAAGCTCACGTCCAGTCTATTATAATTTTTCATTAAAAAATCATAAATGTATTGGTAGGCAGCAATGGCTTCCTGCATGGTTAATTTATCATCCTTTCTTCCCTCCATTAATTTAGGAATTTCATAATAAGCTAAATTATAAATAAGCGCCCCATTACTTTCAGGATTGGTATT
>CAINEG010000261.1 GCA_903847655.1 uncultured Bacteroidota bacterium | reverse complement strand
GATCATTGCTTCTAAAACCCTAGGATCCATGGGGGTAGTTGCATTATGATCAAGATAAATTGGTAATTTTAACATATCCGAATTTGATTTTTTCTAAAGCACAAAGCTAAAGCTTAAGGCTTGATTTTATTGAATTCGTTAGGCTTTAAGGGTAATTTTTTCCCAATTCGTAAAACAAATGAACATGGATTATAAGGTAGAACATATAGGCATCGCAGTCAAGCACTTGCAAACAAGCATCCCCTTGTTTGAAAAGCTATTGGGCAGCCCATGTTATAAAACTGAAAAGATAGACAGCGAGCAAGTAAATACCGCCTTTTTTCTTCAAGAAAATTCCAAAATTGAATTACTCGAAAGCACCGATCCAGAGGGCGTGATTGCCAAGTTTATTGAAAAAAAAGGAGAAGGCATGCACCATATTGCTTTTGAAGTTCCAGATATTATTGCGGAAATGGAAAGACTAAAAAAAGAAGGATTCACTTTATTGAACGAAAGTCCTAAAAAAGGAGCCGATCATAAATGGGTTTGTTTTGTGCATCCCAAAGAAACGAATGGCGTGTTGATAGAACTTTGCCAAAGTATCTAAAAATAGGCTGCAATTAAATTCCTAAAATTTCAATGGCTTTTTGTGCTGCCAATTGGCTGGCATCTTTTTTCGTATAGCCTTTTTGTGCGGTAATAACTTCTCCATCCAATACTACATTGATGGTAAACAATCTTCTACGACCTTCTAATTGCTCACCTGCCAAAACAAAATCTATTTGCTTGCCTTGCTTCAAAGCCCAACCAATGATTTTATTTTTTATATTAATGTCTATTTGTTCTAAATCTTCCATGAACAAATAAGGTTGAATCATTTTTTCTAAGATCCACAACTTAGTGAAATCATATTTTTTATCTAAATAAATGGCGCCCACCAAGGCTTCTAAAGTATTGCCAAAAATTTGACTTGTTTTTAAACTTCCATCCATTTTATTAAAACGAGTCATTCTTCGCAGTCCCATTTGAACAGCAATATGATTCAATTGTTGTCTGTTCACCATCTTGCTACGCATCTCTGTTAAAAAGCCTTCTCCTTTATAGGGATATTTTTTAAATAGATAATCCGCCACCACTGAACTAATAATGGCATCGCCTAAAAATTCCAACCTTTCATTATTCTCCGCAGGATTGTCCTTAACTGAACGATGATTGAGCGCTGTTTGAAAAAGTAAAATACATTTGGTACGATACCCAATGAGTTGAGCCAGGTTGATTTCAAACTCCGACTGCTTAAAAAAAGAAAATAAATGTTGTAATTTTTTCAAAGTAAACTTTATAGAAAATCCAGTTGTTTTATGCCTTGTATTTTTTCACAATCACGCAAGCATTGTGTCCGCCAAAACCAAATGTATTACTCAAGGCGGCATTCACCACTCTTTTTTGTGCTTTATTGAAAGTAAAATTAAGTTTAGGATCTAATTCTGGATCATCTGTAAAGTGATTGATCGTAGGAGGAATAATGTCATGCACTACTGCTTGAATACAGGCAATGGCTTCAATCACACCCGCTGCACCTAAACAATGACCAGTCATTGATTTGGTAGAACTAATATTTAAATTATAAGCATGTTCACCAAATACGGCAGTGATGGCTTTTGCTTCGGCAATATCCCCCAATGGTGTTGAAGTTCCATGGGTATTGATATAATCAATATCATTGGCTTGCATGCCTGCATCTCTTAAAGCTGCATTCATTACATTTTTTGCGCCCAATCCTTCTGGATGTGGGGCAGTTAAATGATAGGCATCTGCAGTAGCGCCACCACCCACTACTTCACAATATATTTTGGCACCGCGTTTTTTGGCGTGTTCTAATTCTTCTAAGACCAAAACACCTGAAGCTTCTCCCATGATAAAACCATCGCGGTCTTTATCATAAGGACGACTGGCTGTTTTTGGGTCATCGTTTCTTTCGCTCATGGCTTTCATGGCATTGAAACCGGCCATACCTGCAATACCAATCACCGCTTCTGCTCCACCGGTGATAATAATATCTGCCTTACCTAGTTTTAAATTGTCCATGGCAACAATGATGGCATTCGTGCTAGAAGCACAGGCACTTACAACGGCAAAGTTGGGGCCTCTAAAACCATGTTTCATGGAAATTTGGCCTGCCGCAATGTCTAAAATCATTTTAGGAATAAAAAACGGATTGAACCTAGGTGTGCCATCCCCTTTCACAAAATTGGTGACCTCATCTGTAAAGGTATTTAAACCCCCAATGCCGCTGGCAAAAATAACACCCACTCTATCATGGTCAACATTCTCTTTGGTAATGCCCGCATCTGCCACAGCTTGATCACTTGCGACCAAGGCGATTTGAGAAAATCGATCTAGTTTTCTGGCTTCTTTTTTTTCCATAAAGGCTTCTGGATCGAAGCCCTTTATTTCACAAGCAAATCTTGTCTTAAACTTAGCTGCATCAAACTGAGTAATCATGTCTGCTCCAGATACCCCACCAATCAAAGAATTCCAGTAGGCTTCTAAGTTATTCCCAATGGGTGTTAAAGTGCCGATACCTGTTACTACAATTCGCTTGGAATACATGATGGTCTTTTTTTTAATTAAAAATCCGCCTTTAAAGCAAAGGCTCAAAAAGGCGGATTAAAATATGCCGATGACTCTAATCTAAACTTTTAATTTAAAGTTTAGATTACTTAGCGTGCTCTTCTAAATAAGCAACAGCTTGTCCAACGGTGGTAATAGTTTCTGCTTGTTCATCTGGAATAGAAATGTTGAATTCTTTTTCAAATTCCATAATTAATTCAACTGTGTCTAATGAATCAGCTCCCAAATCATTTGTAAAAGAAGCTTCATTG
>CAINEG010000260.1 GCA_903847655.1 uncultured Bacteroidota bacterium | reverse complement strand
GTAAGACGGTTCAAAATGCCAATGAGCTTGCGAATAAAATAAACTTTGAGCTCACACAACAAGATAGTATGCTCTATTTAGACAAAGGCATTGGTATTAATAAAATAGACAAGTTCAGAAACCAGCATATTATTATGACCATTGCAGTGCCTATTGGTAAGCGTATTAAAATAACCAATAAAGGCTGGTCGCAAACCAATGTGAATATCAATGGAAGGGGTATGAGGATGGGTACCATTGACCGCATCTCTTCTGATGAGAATTGGTATGATGAATGGAATGAACCTTGGGACAATGAATCTTATCAATTTGAAAAAGGAGTGGAATACAAAATGACCAAGTCTGGTTTGGAAAAAATAAAAAGAGCAGATGATTTTGATTCCAATGATTCATCTGATGAATTAGGGGGAGATAATCCCACTGAGCTACAAAAAGAATTAAAAGAATTGAAAGAGCAAAGACTCCAATTGCAAAAAGAATTAGATAAGCCTGCTAAAAAAACAGCCAATATTGAGCTAGGAGAAGCGAAAAGTTTGAATACAGTGAAAAAGGCGGCATCTAGATTAACCGACTTGCATTGGGTATTAGACAGATTTTCATATTAATGATTGAATATGGTTTTTTATTTTTGATTTTACACCCTTTCTAGTTTAGAAAGGGTGTTTTATTTAGCACCCTTTTTGTTTATCTTCGTGCAAATAATTTATTCCATGAGCGAAATTTTAAACACGCCCTTTACCCATAAACATCTCGCATTAGGGGCGAAGATGGCACCCTTTGCAGGTTACAATATGCCCATCAGTTATACTGGTATCAACGATGAACATGCAGTGGTAAGAAATAAAGTAGGCGTATTTGATGTAAGTCATATGGGTGAATTTATTTTAAGAGGCCCGCATGCCTTGGACTTGATTCAAAGCGTATGTTCCAATGATGCTTCTGTATTGGAAGATGGCAAAGCACAGTATAGTTGTTTGCCTAATGCCAAAGGCGGTATAGTGGATGATTTATTGGTCTATTGTGTAGAAAAAAATAAAGTGTACATGTTGGTAGTGAATGCCTCCAATATCGAAAAAGATTGGAACTGGATTACTGAGCACAATACAAAAGGGGTGGAGATGCATAATATAAGTGCCAAGACCGCTTTGTTGGCAGTGCAAGGTCCTAAAGCCACTGAACTCATTCAGCAATTGACCAAAATGGATTTGATTCATTTGCCTTATTATAGTTTTGTAAAAGGAGAGATGTTGGGTATTGACAATGTACTCATTAGTGCCACAGGGTATACCGGGGCAGGAGGCGTAGAAATTTATTTTGAAGACATCAATGACAATGCCAATAAAGTTTGGGAGGCAATTTTTGAAGCGGGTGCTACTTATGGTATTCAAGCCATTGGTTTAGGTGCAAGAGATACATTGCGTTTAGAAATGGGCTTTTGTTTATACGGCAATGATATTGATGATACCACCAGTCCTATAGAAGCTGGCCTGGGTTGGATTACTAAGTTCACCAAACCATTTACTAATAGTAGTTCATTGGCTGAACAAAAAGCCAATGGGGTGGAAAAAAAATTAGTGGGTTTTGAAATGATTGATCGTGGTATTCCAAGACATTATTATGAAATTAAAGATGAAGCAGGTAATTTAATTGGTTCTGTTACTTCTGGAACACAAGCGCCAAGTTTAGGCAAAGCTATAGGTATGGGTTATGTAGCTACTGATCATGCCAAGCCTGGAACCTTTATTTACATTGACATTCGCAATACCTTGGTAAAAGCGCAGGTGGTGAAGTTCCCTTTTAAGTAAGGTGTATTTGCACCTGTTTTTTTGAAGATAAATACTTGTTTTTGCTTCGCATAGGAATTGCAATTTTGTTGCTTAACAAATACATTTTTATGAAAGCAATTAAAAACAAAGTACAATTGATTGGTCATTTAGGTGCCGATCCAGAAATCAAAAATTTTAAAGAAGACAAAAAGCTGGCCAATATGCGTTTGGCTGTGAATGATCGTTACAAAAATGCCAATGGGGAATGGGTAGAGGAAACGCAGTGGTTTAATTTAGTGGCTTGGGCAAAACTAGCCAACTATGCCGAAAAATATTTACTTAAAGGGATTGAAGTGGCGGTGGAAGGGCGTTTGCTTACCAAAGCTTATACCGATAAAAATGCGGTAAAAAGGGTAAGTACCGATATTGTGGTTTCGGAAATTTTGATTTTATCTAAAAAGGCCGCGCTAACAAAAGAATTAGTTTAAAAATGAGTGTTTTGTATCTTTGTGCATTATGACAAATGCAGCAAAGACAAAACCTTCTTTACATACCGTACTTACTCCTCAGCTATTAGACCTTTATGAAATTAAAGATAGCGTGGTCGTAATTATAGATGTTTTTAGGGCTACTTCTACTATTGCCACAGCTTTGTTCAATGGCGCAAACAAAGTGATTCCTGTGGATACACCGGAACTTTGTATTGAAGTTGGAAAACAAACTGGCGGTATAACTGCAGGGGAGAGAGATGGTAAAATTATTCCAGGCTTAGCTTATGGTAATTCGCCTTCGGAATATCCAAGGTCTTTTATTGAAAACAAAACCTTGGTCATTACTACCACCAATGGCACTAAGTTATTGCACATGGCTTTGAAGCAAGGAGCAAAGAATATCATTACAGGGTCTTTTCCTAATTTGACCAAGGTGGTTGAATTTCTTAAAAGTCAAAATGCACCTGTCATTTTAGGCTGTTCGGGTTGGAAAAACAAATTCAATATTGAAGACGTCTTATTTGCTGGAGCAATTATTGAAGAAGTAAAAGCTAGTTTTGAGATTCATTGTGACAGTAGTTTTATGGCCAATCAACTATATATACAACATAAAGATCAATTGCCTGAATACATCAAAACTGTGACGCATTGGCATCGATTGGCTGCTTATGGACTAGAAGCAGACATGTTGTATTGTATTTCTAGGGATACAGCCCCTTCTTTACCCCTTTTTAAGGAGGGAGCGCTTGTCAATCAGGTCTAGATTTTATTATTTTCCAGATTCATTCCATGAGGACTACTTATTTAGCTAGCAAAGCCTTACATTTGCAAATTGCCCTTTTTTAAGGGCTTTTTGTACCATTATGGCATTACCCTATTTAGTCAAACACATTTATAGCTACGGCACCGAAGAGGTGATTCGTCGTGGTAAGAAAATATTTGCCCTTAAAAATATTGAATTGGTAAAATTCGATCCTTTAATCGGCACCATTTTTTGCAGAGTAAAAGACGATGGATACAGTACTTATTATAAAGTAACCATTGAGAATTTCAAAAGCGCAGCTACTTTGTCCTTAAGATGTGGTTGTCCATATAATTTGTCTGAAGTGTGTAGGCATAAAGCAGCCGCTTTATTTTATGTACAAGATTTACTAGACAAGAATTTATTGGATTACAAACCAGCCTCCTATAAAACCACCCATACCTTATTAAGAACAAAGAGCTTGGATCTAAAAATGATTCGTATGCTCTGTTCTAAGGCCATTTTCGAAAAAGCGGAAGAGACCTTAAAATCTATTAGGCCATATATTGTTGAAAGTGAAAATGAAAAAGTAGTAGCAGAGTTTCATGACAAAGGGAAAACCAATCATATCATTATTCAAAAAAATGAAGAAAGATTTTTTGATACTTCTTGTGATTGCTTGTCGGAAACTGAATACCCACTTTGCTTACATAAGACCATCCTATTATTGCAGTTGTTTCAATTAAAAGGGGCCGATTATTTTGAAACCATTCGAAATTGGGACAGAGAGAAAAACAAATTGTTGGCTTTGTATGGTTATACTTTAGATGATTATATCGAAGACAAGTTTGAATTCATTTACCACGATGGCAAACCCTTTTTAAAAGTATTAGACGAAAAGGTATTAAAATTAAATGCGCATACTACCCATACCATCAACAGGCCCAAATCCAATGATTGGGATTTAGAAGAGGAAGAAAAACCTAGTACCAAACAGGTAGTCAAGGAGCGTTTTGGAATTGTAATGCAGCATCAAACCACGGCCTATCCTTACATTGTATTTAATGTCATCAAGGGCGAAGTGAATGAAGAAGGGACTGCTTTTGTTGGTAAAGTTGAAAAACTAGACTTGGCAAAATTTATCGTACCCGCTTTAATCAATGAAGAAGATAAAATTTTAATACAATTAGTTAAGAAATTGCAAACGGCAGAAATGTCTAAGTATTTAAATAAAAATTCTCCTTTCCAGGGCATATGGGATACCATTGTGCATTCTGAAGAAGAGAGTTTGCCAGATGAAACCAAAGAATTAATCCAGGAATACCTCCATCCAAAATTAGAAAAAGTTTGGAGAGATTTATCGGAGCATCCTTTTAATTTTTTCTTACCACAGAATAAACCCTTTACCACGGCTAATTTGCAAAAAGCTGAATTGGTTTTCAATACCATTCAACCAAGTTTCAAAGTAGAGAAAGAAGGGGAGTGTTATTTAATTTATGCTGGGGTCAACCTACCTGAGGGTAATATTCCATTAGAAGAAAATCATGCCAAGTCTAATTTTATTTTTCAATACCATCATCAATTCTTTACCTGGAAAAATAGAGAGGATTTGTCTTGGGTAGAACATTTCATGCCCAAAGGATTTCACGAAATTGAATTGGACAAGTGGCCTGCTTATTTAAAAAGTACTTTATTGCCTTTGTCTAAAAAGTACCAAGTGGCCTTGGAAAATGTGCTACAAGAAAAATTGAAAGGCGTAAAGCCTCAATTACAAATATGGTTAAAGGAAAATGGGGATTACTTATTTTTTGAACCCATGTTTGCTTATAAGGATATTATAGTCAACAAAGAAGATGGTCCTTCAGTAATTCAGCAAGTAGGGGATAAAATTATTATTTTAGAAAGAGACTTAGCTGCAGAAAGACAATTGATGAACATCATTGAGCAACTACATTCTGGCTTCATTCGTCCGAATGAGGGCAATGTGCTTGCATTAAAAGGGGCGGAAGTATTAAAAAACAATTGGTTCTTCTTATTTATTGATACCCTTAGAGAAAAACAAATCCCTTTATTTGGTACCGAATATTTAAAGCAATTTAAATTCAATACGGCCAAGCCTTCTACTAAATTATACATCAGCAGTAATACCGACTGGTTTGATGCCAAGGTAGAAATTTCTTTTGGAGATCAAAAAGTATCCGTTCAAGACATTAAAAATATGTTGTCCAATAAACAACAGTTTGTGCCATTGAAAGATGGAAGTTTAGGGGTGCTTCCTGAAAAATGGTTGAATAAATATTCCTTGTTATTTAAAGTGGGGGAAGGCAAGGCCGATAATTTAAAATTAAGTAAGTATCATTTTTCTATATTGGATGAATTGTATCAGCAAAGAGATGAGGAAGAGCTAATTTTTCAGTTGGAAGGCAAGTATGAAAAAATTAGAGAACGTTATGCCATTGCGGATGTGACGCCTCCTGAACACTTAATGCCTATTTTACGTCCCTACCAAATAAGTGGTTTTCAGTGGTTGAATTATTTACACGATGTACAATGGGGTGGCATTTTAGCAGACGACATGGGCTTGGGTAAAACCATACAAACCTTGTCTTTCTTACAACATTTGAAACAAAAAAATGGAAAGTTGGTGGCCTTGGTCGTTTGTCCAACCACTTTGTTGTACAACTGGCAAAACGAGTTAAAAAAATTCACACCTAGTTTAACCTACCATATCCATCATGGAGGAACAAGGAATAAACAAATAATTTTAAAAGAAGAAGTAGAAGTAATTATTACCACTTATGGTACTTTAAGAAGTGATATTAAAATGTTTGTAGAAGTAAATTTTGATTATGTGATCTTGGATGAAAGTCAGGCCATTAAAAATCCTGCAAGTAAGGTAACGAAGGCGGCTTGTTTGTTAAAGGCGACCAATAAATTATGCTTGAGTGGTACACCTTTGCAAAACAATACCTTTGATATTTATGCGCAAATGAATTTCTTAAATCCAGGTATGTTGGGAACTGTAGAATACTTTAAGCATAATTTTTCTATGCCCATTGATAAATTTGATGAGCAAGAACAAAAAGAGCACTTACGCAAATTTGTATTCCCTTTTATCTTAAGAAGAACCAAAGAACAAGTAGCAAAAGACTTGCCAGAAAAACAAGAAATGGTTTTGTATTGTGAAATGGGGGATGCACAAAGAAAAATTTACGAGGCCTACAGAAATGATTACCGCGATAAATTAATTGGCATGGTGGAAGAAAAAGGCATTCAAAAATCACAGCTTTCTATTTTACAAGGTCTAATGAAGTTGAGACAAATTTGTGATAGCCCAGCCATTTTAAAAGACGAAGCCTATCCCAACGAATCGGTAAAATTAGATGAACTAACGCGTGAAATAGCTGAAAACATTGGCGGTCATAAGGCCTTGGTGTTCTCGCAGTTCTTAGGCATGTTGGCGCTGATCAAAGAACAATTGAAAAAATTGGGCATTGATTATGAATATTTTGATGGAGGAAGCACCATACAAGAAAGAGAACGCGCTATTGATCGTTTCCAAAACGATGACAATTGTAGGGTGTTTTTAATTTCATTGAAAGCGGGTGGTGTGGGTTTGAATTTAACCGCTGCCGATTACGTGTACATCGTGGATCCTTGGTGGAATCCTGCGGTGGAACAACAAGCCATTGATCGAACCCATCGAATAGGACAAACAAAAAATATTTTTGCTTATCGTATGATTTGTAATGATACGGTAGAAGATAAAATCTTGAAATTACAAGAACGCAAAAGAAATTTGGCCAAAGAATTGATTTCAGACGAAGTAGGCTTTGTTAAGTCTTTGACCAAGGATGATATCGCTTATTTGTTTAGTTAAACTAAGGGCAACAAAAGTTATTTAATTTCTGCTGCAGCTATACTCGCTGTTGGATTTTTTAGGAATTCATTTTTACATTCTGTAGAACAAAAACCTAGGACATATTTTTCATAATGAGCAGTATCTGCGATACCAGCTGTTACAGGCATGCCGCAACTTGGATCTTTTTTATTGTTCACTAAAGAGGTAGGATAAGATTTTTCAGCGCTGGTATCTACTATGGCTAATTTGTTCGTGTCTGTTGTTGATGTACTAGTATTCGTCTGACCACAGGCAAGCATCAATAAGACAATTACTGCCAAGCCACTGCTAAAAATGATTTTCATAAATTTTAATTTGATTCAAATTTACGCATCTATAAGGAATCTAAAAACTAACAGGCATTCATTTTTAAGGCCATATTTCATTTATAATCAGTAACAGAGCAAATTTGAGGGGAGCTTTGGCCCCATTTGTCTATTTTATTTTATACTTTTACGCTCTCCTTCCTATACAAAAGAAGTTATATCAATGAAACAGGTACAATTACATACAACCCTAGCTAGTGCATTCAATGCGCCAGTACCTGTTTTGAATGGACCAAGTCCTTTGCCCTTGAACGTCGGATTTTTTTGCCGACGTGGATTCTGATAGGACGAGCAATTGGCACTTGCCCCTATCAGTGGAAAAAAAATCAAACTCACCTTCTTCCGCCAGCCTTGTTTTTTCCTTAAAATTTAAAGCTCATTGGAACAGAAAATAATAGTTCGCGTTGCCCATAGTGGGGACGCTTCTTTTGCAGATGCAATTACAGATGAAATGGCTTCCTCGGCACAAGCTCGTGGTACGGGGATTGCCAAACGTAGTCCTGAATACGTAGCCAAAAAAATTATTGAAGGCAAATCAGTCATCGCCCATACCGAAGAGGGTACCTGGGTTGGCTTTTGTTATATTGAAGCTTGGCAACATGGACAGTTTGTGGCCAATAGTGGTTTAATTGTAGCGCCTGCTTTTAGAAAAACAGGCATTGCCAAAAAAATCAAACAAACCATTTTTCAATTGTCAAGAGAAAAATATCCAGATTCAAAAATCTTTGGATTGACTACTGGTTTAGCGGTCATGAAAATAAATAGTGAATTAGGCTATGAACCCGTTACTTATAGTGAGCTCACAGACGATGAAGAATTTTGGGCAGGTTGTAAAAGCTGTGTGAATTATGAAATACTGATGAGTAAAGAGCGTAAGAATTGTATGTGTACTGCAATGCTCTTTGAGCCAAAACAAGCGCATCCTATTGAAGCAACAGTGGCTGAATTTTCAAAGAATGCTAATTTATATGAGCGTTTTATGAAAATAAAAGAAAGCAAATTATTGAACTGGTTTAGAAAAAAATAAATTTTATGGAAAAAATTGTTTTAGGTTTTAGTGGCGGATTAGATACTACGTTTTGTGTAAAATACTTAACGGAGGATAAAGGATTGGAAGTGCACAGCGTGATCGTGAATACAGGGGGCTTTAGCGAAGAAGAACTAAAAAAAATAGAAGCGCATGCCTATGTTTTAGGAGTGAAAACACATACGACGGTAAATGCAGTTAAAGGTTATTATGACAGCATCATTAAATATTTGATTTATGGTAATGTTTTAAAAAACAATACCTATCCATTAAGTGTAAGTGCAGAGCGTTTGAGCCAAGCCTTGCATATAGCAGCGCATGTAAAAAAATTAGGTGCGAATAAAGTGGCACATGGAAGCACTGGGGCTGGCAATGACCAAGTGCGTTTTGATATGATTTTTCAGATCATGATCCCAGGCGTTGAAATCTTAACACCCATTCGTGATTTGCAATTAAGTAGAGAAGCCGAGATTGAGTATTTGAAAGGCAAGGGGGTACAAATGAATTTTGAAAAGTCAGCCTATTCTATCAATAAAGGATTGTGGGGAACCAGTGTGGGTGGTAAAGAAACTTTGCAGTCCAAAGGTATTTTGCCTGAATCGGCATGGCCAACGCCTATGACCAAGGAAGGGCAAGCAGAAGAATTAGCGATAGGTTTTGAAAAAGGAGAAATTACAACAGTCAATAAAAAAACTTTTGGGCATCCTGTAGAGGCCATTCAATACATTCAATCCATTGCATCAGCCTATGGTATTGGTAGAGACATTCATGTGGGTGATACCATTATTGGGATTAAAGGAAGAGTGGGTTTTGAAGCGGCTGGACCCATGGTTATTCTAAAAGCACACCATGCTTTAGAAAAACATGTATTGACTAAATGGCAATTGTCTTGGAAAGATCAGTTGGCTTCTTTTTATGGCAACTGGTTGCACGAGGGGCAAATATTAGATCCAGTGATGCGTGATATTGAAGCCTACTTAATTAGTGCACAAGCACAAGTAACTGGGGAGGTGTTTATACAATTGAATCCATATCGTTTTCAAATTATAGGTATTGAATCTGATCACGATTTAATGAGTGCAAAGTTTGGTAAGTATGGAGAAATGAATACCGGTTGGACAGGTGCCGATGTAAGAGGCTTTACCAAAATATTTGGCAATCAAACCAGCATTTTTCATCAGATCAAAGAAGCGAATAAAAAATAAGTATATGCAAAAAATAAAAATTGGAATAGTGGGTGGTGCTGGTTATACAGGTGGCGAATTGCTGCGTGTATTGTTGCGCCATCCGAATGCCCATATTTCTTTTGTGCATAGTACAAGCAATGCAGGAGAATTATTGAGCAAAGTGCATACCGATTTAATGGGCGAAACTGATTTGAAATTTGCTAGTGAACTAGATCAAAATATGGATGTTTTGTTTTTATGTGTGGGACATGGAGAGGCCAAAAAGTTTTTAGCAACCTATGAAATAAAATCCAGCATAAAAATTATTGACTTGTCTCAGGATTTTAGATTGGCTGAAAATTCCTCGATAGGGAATAGAAAATTTGTATACGGTTTGCCTGAGTTAAATAAAGCTTCTATTGTAGCTGCAAATAATATTGCCAACCCTGGTTGTTTTGCAACTGCTATTCAATTGAGTTTATTGCCCTTGGCTGCGCAAGGTGCTTTGACCGATGTGTTTACCACAGGTATTACAGGATCTACAGGAGCCGGGCAAGGTTTAACAGCCACCAATCATTTTAGCTGGAGGGCTAATAATATACAAGCCTACAAGACATTAGAACATCAGCATATCCATGAAATTGGGCAAAGCTTGAATCAATTGCAAACAAATAAAAAAGCAGCGGTTCATTTTGTACCATGGAGAGGAGATTTTACTAGAGGCATTTTTGTAAGTTCGGTATTATCATGCAATTTGAGCTTGGAAGCCTTGTATGAAACTTATCAAAATTTTTATGCGAATGCTGCATTTACACAGGTGAGTAAAAATAATATCGATTTAAAACAAGTAGTGAATACCAATAAATGTTTGATTCATATCGAACAGCAGGGGGATAAAATTGCCATTCATGCAGTTTTGGATAATTTATTAAAAGGGGCAGTAGGGCAAGCAGTTCAAAACATGAATTTAATTTTTGGCCAAGAAGAAACCACAGGACTTCAATTAAAAGCCAATTATTTTTAATTAACTTATTTATATCAACCCATGTCATTATTCAATGTATATCCTTTAAACCCTATTGCAATTACTAAAGCAGCAGGTAGCCGTGTTTGGGATGACCAAGGACAGGAATACTTGGACATGTATGGGGGTCATGCTGTCATTAGCATTGGTCATACACACCCATATTGGGTAAAACGTATCGAAGATCAATTGCATGCCATTGCATTCTATTCCAATTCAGTAGTGATGCCTATTCAAGAGGAATTGGCTACTGCGATTAATGAGCTAAGTGGTAAAAAAGATTTTCAATTGTTTTTATGTAATAGTGGTGCGGAAGCCAATGAAAATGCAATGAAGCTAGCTTCCTTTCATACTGGAAGAAAAAAAATAATTGCTTTCAAAAAATCGTTTCATGGCCGAACTTCTTTGGCCGTAGCTGCTACCGATAATCCTAGTATTGTAGCACCAGTCAATGAGACCGACAATATTATTTTCTTGCCTTTGAATGATGTTTTGGCTTTGGAAAATTGTTTTGCGACTATGGGGCATGAAATTGCTGCGGTGATTGTGGAAGGTATTCAAGGAGTGGCAGGTATTTACGAAGCAAGTACTATTTTTTTACAAGCCATAAGAAAACATTGTGATGGTGCAGGTGCGGTTTATATTGCTGATAGTGTGCAATGTGGTTATGGCCGTTCTGGACAATTTTTTGCACATGATATAGCAGGGGTGGATGCAGATATTTATTCCATGGCCAAGGGTATGGGCAATGGATTTCCTATAGGGGCTATTTTGATTGCTCCACATATTCAAGCAAAGTTTGGTTTGTTGGGTACAACTTTTGGCGGCAATCCATTGGCTTGTGCTGCTGCACTGGCCGTGATTGAAGTAATTCAAAAAGAGAACTTAATTCAAGCGGCTGCAGAAAATGGCGCTTATTTAATACATGCTTTAGAAAATACCCCTGGCGTTAAAACAGTGAGAGGTCGCGGCTTGATGATTGGTTTTGAAATGGAAGCTGGACTAGAAGAGATTCGTAAAGTATTGTTGAATGAAATGAAAGTGTTTACAGGAGAGGCTAAGCCCAATGTTATAAGACTATTACCTTCTTTAGCCATTACCAAACAAGACATTGATTTATTTTTAAACAGATTGAATATTGCCATTCAACATTTGAAACAAACCCCTGCTTAAATTTATGAAACAATTTATTTCAGTAAATGATGTGTCCAATATTAATGCCTTGGTCAAACAAGCATTGGCCTACAAGGCGCAACCTTTTTTGGACAAGCATTTAGGGGCCAATAAACGCATTGGACTTTTGTTTTTAAACCCAAGTTTAAGAACTAGATTAAGTACTCAAGTCGCTGCACAAAATTTAGGCATGGAACCTATTGTGTTTAATGTAGACAAAGAAGGCTGGGCATTGGAATTTGCAGAAGGCGCGGTGATGAATGGAACTACGGTAGAACACATTAAAGATGCGGCACCCGTTTTGGGTAATTATTTTGATATACTCTGTATTCGTACTTTTCCTGGCTTAGTAGATAAAGAAATAGACTACAGTGAAAAAATCATCAATCAATTTATTAAGTATGCGGGCATACCTATTGTTAGCTTGGAGTCGGCTACTTTACACCCACTTCAATCCTTGACAGATATTATTACTATTCAAGAATCGATGGCATCAAATACCAATTTTAAAAATAAAAAACCTAAAATAGTTTTAACCTGGGCCCCACATATTAAATCTATTCCGCAATGTGTGGCCAATAGTTTTAGTGAATGGATGGGGGCATGGGGAGAAGCTAATTTTGTGATTACACATCCGGAAGCTTATGCACTTTCTACAGAATTTACTAAAGGGGCTACTATTGAATATAACCAAGACGAAGCCTTGAAAGAGGCAGATTTTGTTTATGTAAAAAATTGGAGCAGCTATGAACAATATGGAAAGATACTAAGCACTGATGCAGGTTGGATGATGACTAATAAAAAATTAGCGTTAACCAATCATGCCAAACTTATGCATTGTTTACCCGTTAGAAGAAATGTAGAATTGAGTGATGAGATATTGGATGGTCCAAATAGTTTGGTCACCCAAGAAGCTTCGAATAGAGTTTGGGCAGCGCAAGCAGTCTTAGCTGAAATTTTAAAAAATAGTTAAGTAAAATATGGAATCATTGTATGTTATTAAAATAGGGGGCAATATTGTTGACAATCCTGCATTGTTAACTACTTGCTTGCAAGCTTTTGCGCAAGTAAAAGGCCAAGCTATTTTAGTGCATGGTGGGGGCAAAATGGCTACTACTATGGCTGAATCAATGGGGCTTGAACAAACAATGATTGAAGGCAGAAGAGTAACTGATGAAGCTAGCTTGAAAATAGT
>CAINEG010000259.1 GCA_903847655.1 uncultured Bacteroidota bacterium | reverse complement strand
TAATTTGTCTTTATTTGCCTGCAAGTTCGTTGTATAAATCTAAATACTCTGTTAAATCGGAATCCCATCCATTGAATGGAATTACTTTTTTCCCTTTAACTGAAGAAAACTCAGAAACTAATTTTTTGTCAATGACATCAGCGCCAAAAGTAATGGCATCTGCATAAGTTGCCCCACCCCTAAACAAAGAAGCATTGTTCAAATCCTTAAATGGTTCTAGATCTTTCTCCTTGATATTGGTATTAATAATGGCCTTGGTTAAAAAATCTTTATTGAATTTTTCTTCAAAAGTATTTTGTCCGATGGTGAACACTATTTTGGCATTAGAAAACACTGGTTCTTTTTTGAAAGCGTTTTTAATGTAAGCAGGGATCAACCCTGTCATCCAACCACTACAATGGATAATATCTGGAGGCCATCCGAATTTCTTCACCGTCTCTAATGCCCCGCGACAGAAAAAGATGGTACGCAAAGCATTGTCATCAAACCATTGCTCATTTTCATCATGAAACAAGTGTTTTCTTTTAAAAAAGTCCTCGTTCTCTAGAAAATAGACCTGTAATCTAGCATTGGGTAAGGAAGCTACCTTAATCTGAAGCGGATAATCGTCCCCATCCAACTGAACATTGATTCCTGAAAGGCGAACCACTTCATGAAGGCGATGCCTTCTTTCATTAATTACACCAAACCTAGGCATGATACAGCGCACTTCTAGACCACTGTCATTGCTTTTTATTGCGAGCTTATTAATGACCTCTGCGAATTCTGTCAACTCTAAATAAGGTGACATCTCGGTGGCGATGAATAAGATTCGTTTTTTTTCAGACATTCCGTTTGGGGTTTAACTCAGTACAAAGTTTGAGTGTGCAAAGGTACGTAATACTAAGGACTTTAAGAAACGACAAAAAAGGCTAATAAATAAGGTCCTCCCACCTCATTTATAGACAATTGGTTGTAAATTGCAGGGGATTGAAATAATACAAAATAAATGGCCAAACTGCTTAAAATAGCCTTCTTTTTTATCATAGGCATATTATTGATTTGGTGGAGTTTACATCAAATCCCCCCTCAAGAATGGGATAAATTTAAGCAGTCATTAGCGCATTCGCGTTTTTGGATCATCCTTCCCGTTTTTTTTATACTAGGTCTCTCCCATTTTTTACGTGCTTTAAGATGGCGTTTGATCATGGAACCCTTGGGCTATCGTCCTGGCATTATGAATACTTTTTTAGCAGTCCTGATTGGCTATTTGGCCAATCTAGCCATCCCACGTTTAGGGGAAGTATTAAAATGCACCCTTTTATCCAAGTATGAAAAAGTGCCGGCCGATAAAATTGTAGGTACCATTGTGGCAGAACGGGCATTTGATGTTGTATGTCTAGGCCTTGTTTTTTTATTGGCCCTGACCCTACAATTTAATGTAATACAAACAGGATGGCAGCAGTTACAATCTAGCCCAGCCAGTGGTGCCACCGAAAATCACTACTTATTGTATGTAGAAATTTTCGCAGGATTCCTGATTGTATTGATGGTGCTGTTTTTCTCTTTCAAACAAAAATTAAAAAAGCTCATCGATAGTATCAAAGGTGTTTTTTGGGGGGTTTGGGCAGGGGTCATGAGTGCGACTAAATTAAAAAAGCACAACTTATTTTTCTTTTACTCTTTTGGTATTTGGTTTTTGTATTTGCTGGCCACCTACATTGGCTTGTATGGAACCATCGGTACTGAAAGTTCTTTTGCTACTGCTATCAGTTGTTTGGCCTATGCGAGCATCGGAATGATCATCACCCCAGGAGGCATTGGCGCCTATGCTTATTTTATGGCCAAGGTTTTAGAACTAAACGGCATAGATTATACATTGGGTTTAGCCAACGGAACACTACAATGGTTTTCTCAATTTATAATTGTACTGGTATTGGGTGGTCTTAGTTTAATCTTACTACCTATCGTGAATAAACAAATTAAATAAGATGCGTGCCGTAGAACTCATTGAAAAAAAAATAAAAACAGTAGCTGAGGCAAAGGCTATGATAAGCGCTTGGAAAGTTACTGGTAAAACTTTTGCTTTTACCAATGGCTGTTTTGACATCCTACATCCTGGTCATTTATTTTCCTTGGCCCAAGCAGCCAAAGAAGCAGATTATCTAATCGTGGGTTTGAACAGTGACCAAAGCGTACAAAGATTAAAAGGCCCTACTAGACCCATCAACAATACCCATAGCCGTGCCATTGTGCTCGCCAATTTAATGGTAGTAGACTTAGTGGTGGTTTTTGAAGAAGATACGCCATTGGAATTAATCCGGTTGCTTATGCCAGATGTGATGGTCAAAGGAGGAGACTATACCATTGAGCAAATTGTTGGCGCCAAAGAAGTTATTGCTGGTGGAGGCAAAGTGATCATCAACCCCATAGTTGAAGGATTTTCTACCACCAACTTGATTGAAAAAATAAAGAAATAATTGAACTGAAAAAAATATACCAATGAATTTTTTACAAGCATTAGCATTACAAGCAGAAAACGAAGGAAGTTCCACTGGAACTGTATGGCATAAAAGTAAGGGACAAAAAATAAGTTCCAATTCTCCCGTAGACAATAAAATAATCGGAAGCATTGTTAGTACCGACAGAGAAGCCTATGAACAAGTGATACAAACTGCCCAAGCAGCTTTCCTTGAATGGAGAACATGGCCAGCACCCAAAAGAGGTGAAGTGGTTAGACAATTGGGAGAAGCCTTAAGAAATGAAAAACAAGCCTTAGGTCAATTAGTGAGCTATGAAATGGGAAAAAGTTTACAAGAAGGCTTGGGTGAAGTTCAAGAAATGATTGATATCTGTGATTTTGCCGTGGGCTTGTCTCGTCAATTGTATGGACTCACTATGCACAGTGAACGTCCATTGCATAGAATGTATGAACAATGGCATCCATTGGGAATTGTTGGTATTATATCTGCCTTTAATTTTCCTGTTGCGGTATGGAGTTGGAATGCAGCATTAGCATGGGTTTGTGGCAATGTAACAGTTTGGAAGCCCAGCGAAAAAACACCCCTATGTGGCAATGCCATTCAAAATATTGTGGCTAAGGTATTTAAAGCCAACCAAGTGCCAGAAGGCGTTAATAATTTAATACAAGGGGGAAGATCGGTAGGTGAATGGATGAGTCATGATGCAAGAATCCCTTTGGTTTCGGCCACAGGGTCTACCAAAATGGGTAAAGAATTAAATCAAGCAGTGGCCGCAAGATTAGGTAAAACTATTTTAGAATTGGGCGGCAACAATGCCATCATCATTTCAGAACACGCCGATTTAGATATGTCCTTGGTGGGTGCAGTATTTGGGGCCGTAGGTACTGCAGGACAAAGATGTACCAGTACAAGAAGATTGATCATACATGAAAAAATTTACGATCAATTCCTAACTAAATTAGTGAACGCCTACCAACAAATTAAAATTGGAGATCCTTTAGATTCAAAAAATCATATGGGTCCTTTGATTGATACTGATGCGGTGAAAATGTATTTAGCATCCATAGAAGCTTGTAAAAAAGAAGGAGGAAAATTTATTGTTGAAGGTGGCGTTTTAACTGGCCCTGGATTTGAAAGTGGTTGTTATGTGAAGCCATGCATTGCAGAAGCACTTCCTCATCATGCAATGGTACAACATGAAACCTTCGCTCCTATTTTATACCTCATGAAATATTCAACAATTGAAGAAGCGATAACCATACAAAATGCTGTGCCTCAGGGTTTATCATCAGCCATCATGACTTTGAATATGAGAGAATCTGAATTATTTTTATCACAACTAGGAAGTGATTGCGGTATTGCTAATGTGAACATTGGCACCAGTGGTGCAGAAATCGGGGGTGCATTTGGTGGTGAAAAAGAAACTGGTGGTGGCAGAGAAAGCGGCAGTGATGCATGGAAAGCCTATATGCGCAGAC
>CAINEG010000258.1 GCA_903847655.1 uncultured Bacteroidota bacterium | reverse complement strand
CCCCTCCTGCGGCCCAATTGCTCAATGAACTTTGTGATAAATTAAAATTATACATGCCCCCTTGCTTCCAATTAAAATAGCCTGTATCGGAAACTCTGGTAATATTTCGAGAAGTTTCGGACCTTAATTTAGTCACCGCTATATTTTGAGCTTTTGCCCAATGAAAAAGACAAAGAAATAGTAAAATGGGAAACCCTTTGAGCATGAACCTTATTTTACTCAAATATAAGCAGGGATCACTAAATCATTGATTGTTAATTATATATAAATAATTAGCAACTGTTTCCCCATTTCCTTAATAAGGGTTTCATTATCAAATAATTAGAAGAATTGGCTGACAAGTTGACACATTCTATTTTTTTAACTAAATTTGCGTTTCAAAACCAGACGGAATGGAATTAATTACAAAGGCCACCAAGGAGCATGATGAAATTAGACAGGGGGAAGCCTATGTATCTTCGCAAAGCAAAGCCCCTTTTTCCAAATTCTTCATGATCGAAAGTTATGGCTGTGCCATGAACTTTGCAGATAGTGAAGTAGTGGCTTCTATTTTAGAAAAGGATGGCTATGGCAGCACCAGAAATATAGAACAAGCTGATTTAATACTTATTAATACCTGCTCAATTAGAGAAAAGGCTGAACTCACCGTTCGCAAAAGACTCACGGAGTTTAGAAAATACAAAGAACAAAAGCCAGGAATGTTGGTGGGTGTTTTAGGCTGTATGGCAGAAAGATTAAAATCAAAATTATTAGAAGAAGAAAAATTGGTGGATTTAGTTGTTGGACCAGATGCTTACCGCACCCTACCCGATTTAATAGTAGAAGCAGGTACTGGGCAAAAAGCAGTGAATGTTTTATTAAGTAGAGAAGAAACCTACTCGGATATTTCGCCTGTTCGATTAGACAGTAATGGCATTAGTGGTTTTGTTTCCATTATGCGCGGTTGTAATAATATGTGTAGCTTTTGTGTAGTTCCGTTTACAAGAGGTCGTGAAAGAAGCAGGGATGCTTTTTCGATTGTAGCAGAATGTAGAGATTTATTTGATAAAGGATATAAAGAAGTGACCCTGCTTGGACAAAATGTAGATAGTTATTATTGGACAAACCCTGAAACCAATACCCAGGTTACATTTGCGCAGCTCCTTGAAAGCGTTGCCTTGATTAGTCCAATACTAAGGGTTCGATTTAGCACTTCACATCCCAAAGACATTACGGATGAGGTTTTGTTTACCATGATGAAGTACCATAATATTTGCAAATACATACACTTGCCTGTTCAAAGCGGTAGTACTAGGGTTTTACAATTGATGAACCGAACTTACACCCGCGAATGGTATTTAGCTAAAGTGGCGCGCATCAAAGAACTCATGCCTGAATGTAGTATTTCGGCAGACATCATTGCAGGTTTTTGTACCGAAACTGAAGAAGATCATCAGGACACGATGAGCATCATGCAATTGGCACAGTATGATTATGCCTATATGTATTTTTATTCCGAGCGCCCAGGCACACTTGCAGAAAAAAGATATGAAGACGATGTTCCTTTGGAGATAAAAAAAAGAAGATTACAAGAAATAGTAGATGTGCAATGGCATTTATCTAATGAAAGTAATAAAAAAGAATTAGGAAAATCCTACGAAGTATTGATTGAGGGTAATAGTAAAAAAAGCGACGCAGAATGGATGGGCCGAACTAGTCAAAACAAAGTAGTTGTTTTTCCTAAAGCCAGCAATGGTATCATTGCTCCTTTAAAAAAAGGAGATTATGTGAACATTCTGATTACCCATTATACGAAAGGCACTTTAATCGGCGCCATAAAAAATAATTAAAATGGATTTACAAGCATTAAAAAATAGATTCAGCATCATTGGCAACACCCCTGCCATTAATCACGCATTGAATACCGCAGAGCAAGTTGCCGGCACCGATTTAACGGTACTTATTGTGGGAGAAAGCGGTGTGGGCAAAGAAGTTTTTTCACAGATCATTCATAGTTTATCTGCAAGAAAACACAATCCCTTTATTGCAGTCAACTGTGGCGCTATTCCAGAAGGCACTATTGATTCTGAATTGTTTGGCCATGAGAAAGGTTCTTTTACTGGAGCTGTAGATAGTAGAAAAGGTTATTTTGAAACCGTTAGTGGTGGCACTATATTTTTGGATGAAATCGGGGAATTGCCATTAGGTACACAAGCAAGGTTATTGCGCGTATTAGAAACTGGGGAATTTATTCGTGTAGGCTCTTCCAAAGTACAAAAATCAGATGTGCGTGTAGTGGCTGCGACCAATAGAGAATTATTAGAATTCACCCAAAAAGGAAAGTTTAGAGAGGACTTATACTATCGTTTGAATACGGTACCTATTCGTGTGCCTTCTTTAAGAGACCGCAAAGAAGACATTCCTTTATTGTTTAGAAAATTCGTGGTGGATTTTGCGGAAAAATACAAAACCAAACCTATTTTCTTAGATGAAGAAGCGCGTAATTTATTAACGCAATATCCTTGGCCGGGCAATGTGCGAGAATTGAAAAACATTGCGGAACAAATTTCAGTATTAAGCAAAGAAGACCATATTAATGCCGAAGTATTGGCGGGCTTCTTACCCGTTCAAAATGTAAACAATGTACCCATGCTTACCGGCAATACCCCCGTGGGTGAATTTGCCAATGAAAGAGAAATCTTATACAAGCTTTTCTTTGATATGAAAAAGGACGTGAACGAATTAAAGAAAATGTTTTTAGAAATATTACAAAACCCAAGCATTGCTGGATCTAATAATGCTAATTTCAATAAAGAATCTTTGATCAATGAATTAAAAGAGGATTTGATGCCTGTCAGCAATGCGGGTCACCATGTCTCGCCAATGAATTCAACCGTACACCTTAGTTCACCCCAACCTATTATCATTGACAATGAGTTAAATGGTCATTATGAAGTAGAGGAATCCTTAAACATTATGGATAAGGAAAAAGAACTAATTTTAAAGGCACTGAAAAAACATCGTGGTCGTCGCAAGGATGCTTCTAACGATTTAGGCATCAGTGAAAGAACTTTGTATAGAAAAATAAAAGAATACGATATTGAAGAATAATTTTATATCCATCAGAATGAAAATGACGAAACTGCATTTATTTAAATCTTTATTATTTACTTTATTGGTGGGGGCTTTATCAACCAGCTGTGGTATCTATAGTTTTAGAGATGCGGTGATTCCAGAAAATATCAAAACGGTTAAAATTGGTTTTATCGAAAACAAAGCCAGGTATGTGAACCCGCAACTTGCGCCTATGCTCACCGATAAGTTGCAGCAAAAAATTATTAGTGGTACCAAACTAACACGCACCAATAGCGATGAGGCACATTATCAAATTTTTGCCACCATCACCAATTACGATCCTTCACAAACCGTGGGTGTAAGTGCACAGCAAGCCAGCACCAACCGATTGACAGTAACCGTGCATGTTTTACTGAAAAAAACTTTGGAAAATAAAGAACAAGAATTTGATGTAACCAGAAACTTTGATTTTTCTGCCAGTTTAAGTTTGCAAGCAGCGGAAAGTCAATTAATGGATGACATACTTAGAAATATTACAGATGATATCTTTAATCAAATTTTTTCAAACTGGTAATCCATGTCAACTAGCTTAATTAATTCAATATTAAATCAGTGGACTGGACATGCCAACTTAGAGGCCATTGAAACTGCCGATTTAGAGCAATGGGTCAATGCACACCCCTATAGCCCAAGCCTTCAATTGTTATTGACCAAAAAATATGAAATGATGGCCTCGCCCCTGCAGGCTGCTCAATTACAAAAAACCAGTGCTTATTTTCCGAGTAATTTACAATTGCATTATTTGCTACAAGCACAGGAAGAAGATGTTTTATCGGCCCCCATAGAACAGAAATTATCCAGTATGATCTCAGATCAATTGGCCCAATTCAATGAACCGGTACTCGAAGAGAAATTGAATTTTGAGGCAGAATTGACCCCGCTCCAAAAGGACTATTTTGAAGCCCAAGGCATTGCCATTGACCTATCCAAAATACCCCAGGACAAGTTTACTAAACAATTGAGGAGCTTTACAGCCTGGTTAAAAGTGCTCAAAAACAAGGATGGCAGCCCTCAAATTGCTGAAATAGGTGAAGAACAGGAAAAAGCGATTGCTGCCATAGCAGAAAAAGCCAATACCACAGCCGATGTCATCACCGAAGCCATGGCAGAAGTTTGGCTCAAACAAGGCAATAAACGCAAGGCAATTGACGTCTATTCTAAATTAAGTTTTATTTTTCCTGAAAAATCCGTTTATTTTGCGTCAAGAATAGAACAACTAAAACAAAGAAAATGATAACACTTTATTTGATATTGATTATTGCAGCCTGTGTAGGCCTTGGATTTATGGTTTTGATTCAGAATCCTAAGGGGGGTGGTTTAAACGCCAATGTAGGCGGTTTGACCAATAATTTCATGGGTGTTAAGCAAACCACAGATGTATTAGAAAAAGGTACTTGGATATTCGCAGCTGTCATTGCAGTGTTGGCGATGACTTCTACCTTATTTTTAAGAGCTGGAGGTACTGACGGGGACAAAGGTTTGTTGAACAAAGTTAATACTTCTATCACAGCACCTCCACCTCCACCTGCGGCTGCTCCTGCGAATACCCCAGTAGTGCCTGCCGATACCAAAAAATAGCATTAAAATGGTAAAGTAGCTTGCCCAAAAGAAAACTACTCCCTTTAACTTAAAATATTTATCCCTCCCCAGCAATCGGGAGGGATTTTTATTGTATTATTGAATACCCTTTTAAACTAAGTCTGAAGCCATCCAAAATGAAAAAATTATTTTACTTAGTCTTATTGTTTTTGTTTGTTTATACCTGTTACAATCTATTGATTAAAACCACCCATTTTGTTGGTGAAAAAACAAGCTTTGTATACCATAAAACAGGTCTTTCCGATTTGGCAGATACCTTGGTGGCTAAAAAAATTATTTTTGACAAGCCTAGCTTTTTAGCTTTTGCTAAAATTTTAAAAGTAGAAGACAAACTAAAACCAGGAAAATTTTTAGTCTTAAAAAATACCAGCCTACTTTCCTTACTTCGTATGCTAAGGAATAATCAACAATTAAAAATAAAATTTGTCTTAAATAAAGTAAGGACCAGGGCTGAATTAGCCAAATTAATTGCAACAAGTTTTGACAAGGACAGCGCCGATTGTGCATTGTATTTAAATAGCAACGATTCTTTAGCCAAATTTCAAACGGATACCACTCAATTATTCACTTTATTTATTCCAAATACTTATGAATTTTATTGGTCTACTTCCATGACTAAATTTATACAAAAGATGAAAGCGGCTTCTGATGAATACTGGAGCAGCAACAATAGAATTCAAAAAGCCAAGTCCATTGGCCTATCAAAAAATGAAGTGTATACTTTAGCGTCTATTGTAGAAGAAGAAACCAACTACGATTCTGATAAAACAATTATCGCCAGTGTCTATCAAAATAGACTCAAGAAAAACATGCCCCTGCAAGCCTGCCCTACCATCAAGTATGCCATGCAGGACTTTACTTTAACAAGAATCTATGATAAGTATTTAAGTAACCCTTCATTGTACAATACCTATCGCCACAAAGGCCTGCCTCCCGGACCTATTGGCACGCCAGCCCCTAAAACCATCGACCTGGTATTAGACGCTCCAAATACTGCGTTTATATATTTTGTGGCCAAGGCAGACTTTAGCGGCTACCATCATTTTAGTTCCGATTATACAGAACATATGAAGTATGCCAAAGCTTACCAGCTTAAATTAGACGAATACCAAGCAAAGAAACAACAAAAAGCACCCTAAAAATAAGTTGTAAATTTACCCCTAAAACTAGCTTTACTTGAACTTGTTCCAACCAATTAAAAATACTTTTTTTACAATTACCAAGCCTACGTTTTTATTTTTAAAACGAAAAGCCAAAGGCATTTATATTCCCGGCTTTCAGCATGTTAATTTGTATCAGGTTTTAAGTTTTATTTACAAACAATTAAATACATTAGGTTTATATGACCGCGCCTCTGCTATTTCATTTAACTTAATCATGGCCCTACCCGCTGGATTTCTTTTTTTATTTTCTATCATTCCTTATTTCCCAAAAGCCTTTAAAGTTAAAAAACAAATACTTTCTGTTTTTAAAGACATTGCCCCCAATTCAAGTACTTATAAATTCATCATGGAAATCATTAACGATTTATTGAGTCAGCATGTGGGTATCTTTTCCTTTGGATTTTTATTGCTGCTTTTTTACGCTTCCAATGCAATGACAGGGATTATTAGAAGCTTTGATAAATCGATCATGCAAAACAAGCCCTTCTTTTTACACCAAAGAATGAGGGCCATTCGTTTAACCATTATTTTAATACTTTTAGTATTCGCAAGCCTGCTAGTGCTCATAGGACAAGACCAATTAACTACTTTACTTAGAGAAGTGTTGGATATCAAAAGAAAAACCATAGTCCCCTATTGGAATACCGTTCGTTGGGGCGTTATTATATTATTGTTGTTTTTTGGGAACGCATTTATTTATAAATACGCCCCCCTTATCAAAGAAAAATGGCCGCTCAATTCTCCTGGTGCTTTACTTTCTACCTTATTAATGTTAATCACCACACTCGGCTTCTCTTATTGGGTAAATAATTTTAGCAGCTATAGTAAAATTTATGGATCTATAGGAACGGTATTGGTAGTCATGACTTTAATATACCTCAATTCTTTAATTTTATTAGTTGGCTTCGAACTCAATGTGAGTATTGAGGTATTAAAAAAAGAGCAAAATCAATTAGACTTACTCTAATTACTTATTCGCCATATCTGGAATTTCTTCCGCCTTATAAGCGCCTGCATCTAATTTCGCTTTTGTTTCGCTAAATGCTTTCAAAGTTAAATCAATTTCTTCCTGTGTATGATCTGCTGTAGGAATCAATCTGTAAATGATATGCCCTTTTGGAATCACTGGATAGACTACAATTGAGCAAAATATCTTATAATTTTCTCTAATGTCCATTACCATGGCAGTGGCTTCTTCTACACCACCTTTCATGTAGACCGGTGTCACCACTGAATCTGTTTTACCAATATCAAAACCTTTTTCTTTTAAACCGTTTTGTAAAGCCAAGGCATTTTTCCATAAATTGGCTTTCAATTCAGGCTTTGATCTAAGCAATTCCAAACGTTTCAAATTGCCCACCACATATGGCATGGGCAAGCTTTTTGCAAAAATTTGAGAACGAATATTGTAACGTATGTAATCAATGATCGTTCTTGGCCCTGCCATAAAAGCACCAATCGAAGCCATACTTTTAGCAAAAGTGGAAAAATACAAATCAATCTCCTCTTGACAACCTTGCTCCTCACCTGCGCCAGCACCTGTTTTTCCTAGTGTGCCAAAACCATGGGCATCATCTACCAATAAACGAAAAGCTACTTTCTTTTTTAAAGCTGCAATTTCTTTTAATTTACCTTGATCACCGGCCATACCAAAAACGCCTTCTGTAATCACCAATATGCCTCCAGCAGCTTGCTTGTCTGTTAAAGCCTGTGCTCTTAACAATTGTTTTTCGCAATCTTCTAGATCATTGTGTTTGAATACAAAGCGATGACCCGGTATCATTCTTAAAGCATCTATAATACAAGCATGACATTCTGCATCATATACCACTACATCATGTCTACCGCAGATAGCATCTATTGCACTCATAATGCCTTGGTAACCATAATTCATCAATATGGAATCTTCTTTAAAAACAAAGGCAGCCAATTCTTTTTCTAATTGCTCATGTAAATCACTATTCCCACTCATCATCCTTGCACCCATGGGTAAAGCCAAACCATATTTTGCACTTGCCTCCGCATCTGCCTTTCTTACTTCTGGATGATTGGCCAATCCCAAATAATTATTCAAACTCCAAACAATCATCTCCTGCCCTCTAAACTTCATTTTTGAACCAATTTCCCCTTCTAATTTGGGAAACGCAAAATACCCATGCGCTCTTTCGCGGTATTGACCAATTGGGCCATAGTTCTTGATTAACCTTTCAAATATATCAGACATATATGCTTTTTATGTTACGCAAATTTAATGATTTTTTCACTTTATTAGCTTGATAAATAGATGTAAATTGCAAACACAATGCCCCCAAAACAGGGGCATTTTACCATTAAATGTAAAATATGAAATATCTATTTTTTCTTAGCTTTTTCCTTTTTGCAGCTCATACAAATGCACAGCAGCTTCAATCCCTTAGCCCTATGGCTAAATCTAATCCCCGTCCGAAATTAGTAGTAGGTATTGTGGTTGATCAAATGAGGTGGGATTATGTGAATCGTTTTAGCCCATTTTTTAAAACTAAGAAAGGATTTCTTCGCTTTGTGAATGAGGGCGCTTCTTGCAACAATACTTTAATTCCTTATGTGCCTACAGTAACCGCCTGTGGACATACCTGTGTATATACTGGAAGTACCCCTTCTATTCATGGCATTACTGGGAACAACTGGTTTGACAATGTAAAACAAAAAAATGTATACTGTGTAGAAGACAATACGGTTCAAACGGTGGGCAGTAACAACAATAGCGCAGGACAAATGAGTCCTGTAAATGTTTGGACCAGCACCATTGGCGATGAATTAAAATTAGCTTCTAATTTTAAATCTAAGGTATTTGGTATTTCTATTAAAGATCGTGGTGCCATTATTCCTGCAGGTCATGCGGCCGATGGTGCTTATTGGTATGATTCCAAAACTGGCAATTTTATTAGTTCCACTTATTATGGAAAAACATTACCTAGCTGGGTAAGCAATTACAATGCTTTACATCGTCCAGATAGTTTATACACTAAGAATTGGAATTTGAGCTTAGCCAGTGCAATTTATGAAGCCAATTGTGATGCGGACGAAAACGTTTATGAGTCTACCCCCTTTGGAAAAGAGGCAAAACATTTTCCATACAATCTAAAAGATTTTATTGGTAAAGATTATGGCAAAATTACTTCTACACCCTATGGCAATAATTTAGTAATCGAATTGGCGAAGCAAGCTTTATTGAACGAACATTTAGGGGCAGACAATACGACAGATATGTTGGCCATTAGTTTTTCTTCCCCCGATTATATTGGCCATGCATTTGGACCAGATTCTTGGGAAACCATGGATGGTTATATAAAATTAGATGAATCGATTGCAGATTTATTTAGCTTCTTAGACCAAGAAGTAGGAAAAAACAATTATACCGTATTCTTGACAGCAGATCATGCCGTGGCCAATATCCCCGCCTTTGCAAAAAAACACAATATCCCTGGAGAGAATTACGACAATGGTACTTTAAAAACTGATGTACTTGCTTGTTTAAACAACAACAACCTTAGTCCTAAATTAATCAGTGCAGTAAGCGAATACAATATTTATTTTAACCACACGGTAATGGATAGTTTAGACATCTCCAATGATAAATTGACCAGCCTAATTAGTAATTATTTGGAAAAGAAAACAATGGTCTTACAAGTGGTTGAAAGCAGAAAGGCCGCCATGGCCCCCTTGCCACAAAGCATGAGAGAAAGAATTGTGAATGGCTATACCCCTCAACGCAGCGGTGATCTGATCTTGGTGACTAAATCGGGTGTGGTAGATGGTTATGCTACAGGAACCAGTCATGGTGTCTTGTACAATTACGATGCTCATATTCCACTTTTATGGTATGGCGCAGGTATTAAGAAAGGGGCGGTCAATGGCATGACTTATATGACTGATATAGCACCTACTCTAAGTACCTTATTGGGTATCCAAATGCCAAGCGGCTCTATTGGCAAACCTATATTAGAAGTATTACAATAGAAAAACAAACACATGGATTGTTTTAGTTTTTTAACAAAAACACAACTCGATAAAACGAGTACCTGTAAAAAAAATTGCCTAAATTAGTAGAGATAAAAATATTGCTAAATAAAAATTATAACTATGAAAAAATTATTATTCGCTGGATTGTTTTTAATGGCTGTTAACTTTTCTTTTGCCGCAGATAAATGCACAGCAGATTGTCATAAAGCAGAACATAAGTGCACTGCTGCCTGTCATAAAAATGGAGCTGGGCATATTGCCAATCATGGAGAGAAAGGACATATGTGTAGCGCAAAAGATTGCAAGCATGATTGCAGTAAAGATTGTATGAAAAAAGCCTAATCAAAAGTAAATTATTAAAAAAGCCATCTCAAATCAACGAGATGGCTTTTTAATTAAGTGAAACTTAGTATTATTATTTAGCTAGTTTTACCTGTAAGTTTTTATCTAGTGCATCTAAGAACTCTTCTGTATACACATAATGATCACCATGCTTTACTTTATTGCCGTGTACACATACTGCTAAATCTTTGGTCATAATACCAGACTCAACTGTCTCTACACAAACTTCTTCCAAAGCTTTAGAGAAATGAATTAATGCTTGGTTATTATCTAATTGACCACGGAACTCTAATCCTCTTGTCCATGCAAAAATAGATGCAATAGGGTTTGTAGAAGTTCTATTTCCTTTTTGGTGTTCACGGAAATGGCGTGTTACTGTACCATGCGCCGCTTCAGCTTCCATTACTTTACCATCGGGTGT
>CAINEG010000257.1 GCA_903847655.1 uncultured Bacteroidota bacterium | reverse complement strand
TAAATAACTTTCAAATGCGGTAGAATGTTGTGCGCCTAATTGCCCTGCACTTCCATTGGGGCCTCTCATCACTATGGGGCAACCAATTTGACCGCCACTCATAGCCAACATTTTGCTCGCTGTATTTAAGATTTGATCTAAAGGAAGTACGGCAAAGTTCCAGGTCATGAACTCTACGATCGGTCTAAGCCCATTTTGAGCAGCCCCTACCGCTACTGCGGTAAAACCTAATTCTGAAATGGGGGTATCGATAATGCGTTTAGGCCCAAATTCGGCCAACATACCTTGGCTTACTTTGTAAGCGCCATTGTATTCGGCTACTTCTTCTCCCATCAGCAAGACGCGTTCATCTCTTCTCATTTCCTCACTCATTGCTTCGCGTATGGCTTCTCTTAAGGCTATTGATCGCATGAATCTAATTTTAATTTGAGATGCAAAAATAGAGTTTTATACAAGAAAAAAGTAATTCTAAGGCATAAAAAAATCCCCTCCGCCCAAGCTGGGAGGAAGGGATTCTAGGACTAACCCATCCTAAAAGACTAGAATATGTTATAAGCAAAGCTTACATAGTACAATCCACCGATTTTTGGACTACCATAAGCTGTGTAATAATACTTATTCATAATATTGGTACCACCAACTTTGATCAAAGATTTAACGCTAGGTACTTTATAAGTTAAAACAGCATCAATCGTGTTGAAAGAAGCTACTTTACCTACTGCAAAACTACCTTCATAAGTCATCTCGTCTTGATAATGCACTGATGCACTAAAGCCCAATCTGTTTTTCAACAAGAAACCTGTATTGGTTAAACCAAAATTAGCTCTCCATAATGGTGTGTTGAAATAAGCAATAAAGCCAGTAGGCAAGTTGCCAATTTCGTCTGTATAAATGCTACCGTTGAATGTAAAATTATTAGGCATTATGTAATCTGCAGAAACACCCCATCCTGAAGAAGATACCTTGGTAGCAGCATTGGTTGCAATGCTATAACCAATTCTCTTGTCTGCACTTAAAACATCATATATGCTAGCACCAGTTCTTGATTGCAATACATTCACGCCACCAATAAAGTTGGTATAATCACCTGTATAAGCATAAAAATCAATTAATAATTTTTTAGCGATTAAAGTTTTGTATCCAATTTCAAAAGACTTTAAAGATTCTGGTTTGAAATCACCAAATACTTGTTGTTTTAATAATGTTGCGTTAGGTGCACCTCCTGCTACTGAAGCGCCAAATGCAGTTACACTTGGAATAGTATAAGCAGGATTTGAACCGAAATTATAAAAATCTCTTAAGCTTTTTAGACCACCCATTAATCGAGTTCCACCACCCACCGTCAAATTAATGTATTGGTTTTGTGTGGTTGGGAAACGATAAGCTGTTTGGTAAGAAAGACGTAAGTTATTGTCTTCTGCAATTTTAATTACAGCAGTGAATCTTGGTGTAAATTGACCTTTGAAGTTTTGATTTTTATCATAACGTCCAGAAAAAGACAATTTAAGACCATCGCCAAAGAATTTCTTAGACAATTGAGTATAGGCACCTGTTTCATTGATGGCAATATTACCTGCTGTATCAGCAAATAAAGTTCCTTGAGAATTCAATGTATAAGTTCTTGCACTTCCTCCAATTAATAAATCCATATCGTATTTGTCAAAACCTAATTTTTCTGTCAAATTCAATTGACCTTCTACTACAGCCAATGATGATTTATCTAAAAATT
>CAINEG010000256.1 GCA_903847655.1 uncultured Bacteroidota bacterium | reverse complement strand
GGTGGATACTATTTCTATCTATGAAGTGAATATTAGGCAATATACTTCTGAAGGAACATTTAAAGCCTTTCAAAATCATCTGCCTCGCTTACAAACGATGGGTGTGGACGTTTTATGGTTGATGCCCATCACCACCATTAGTATAGAAGGGCGTAAAGGTAGTCTGGGTAGCTATTACGCTTGTAGTAGTTATACCAAAATAAATCCAGAATTTGGAAGTGAGCAAGACTTGATTGATTTAATTGCTTTGGCGCATCAATTGGGGATGAAAGTGATTATTGATTGGGTAGCCAATCACACCGGTAGACATCACGAGTGGATGCAAAATCATCCAGAATGGTTTAGTAGGGATGAGGCTGGGAATTTTACGGAACGCAATGGTTGGGACGATGTGGTAGATTTAAATTATAATAATAACGATATGCGCGCTGCATTGATCGGCGCCATGCAATATTGGGTGCAATCTTTTAAGATAGATGGATTTAGATGTGATATGGCACATTTAGTACCTTTGAATTTTTGGAAAACCGCTAGAACTGCCTGTGAAACCATCAAGCCTTTGTTTTGGTTGGCAGAATGCGAATTAGCTTCCTACCATGAGGTTTTTGATGTAAGCTATGCATGGGATTGGATGCATGTAAGCGAAAGGTTAACTCAATCAGAAGCATCGGTCAATGACATCTACAATGTGCTGCATAAGTACAATCAATATCCAGCAGGGGCATTGAAATTATTTTTTACTTCCAATCATGATGAGAATTCTTGGAACGGAACGGAGTATGAAAAATTTGGACCTGCGGCTAAAGCTTGGGCCGTATTTTGTTTTACTTGGAAAGGCATCCCTTTAATATATAGTGGGCAGGAATTACCCAATCAAAAGCGCCTAGCATTTTTTGACAAAGAGGCACTGGATTGGAGTCATTCACCTCAACTGCATGATTTCTATAAAACGCTACACCAACTGAGAAAGACTTTTAGATGCATTGCGAAGGGGGCTACTTTTAATTTACCTACAGCAACAGATAAAATCATGGCTTATCTTAGATATGCCACTGAGTCAGATAGTAAAGAAATCATTTTAGTGGTGCTTAATTTAGGCGACCAAGCCCAAAAAATAAGTTGCTCACATGATTTGTTGGTAGGGGAGTTTACCAATATTTTTTCTGGTCTAAGCTTTGATTTCAATAAAGAAGTAGCATTTGAATTAATGCCGGGCGACTATTTTGTGTATGTAAAAAGCTAGGGCCGCTTGGCTTGTTGAAATTCTACAAACTCAATCATTTCCTCTAGTGTAAAGCTGCTTAGGTTTTGAGCAGCACTCAGTCCTGCTTTTTGCGCCACTAATACACCATATTTACAATCATCGTATCCTTCCACCGCATGAGCATCTGGATTGATAGAAATAAGTACCTCCTTTTTTAAAGCTGCAGGAATAAAACGCCAGTCCATATCTAATCTTCTAGGATGGGCATTGAGTTCAATCACCACATCATGATTTGCACAGGCTTCTATAATGGCTTCGTGATTTACGGGATACCCTTTTCTACTTAACAACAAACGGCTGGTAAGATGGCCTAAGATGCTCGTGTATGGATTGTTAATGGCATTCAATAAACGCAGCATGGCTTTTTCTTCCGTCATCTTTAAATTGGAATGTATGGAAGCAATTACCAAATCAAAACTGGCCAGCACTTCATCGGGATAGTCCAAGCTGCCATCATTCAATATATCTGATTCGATACTTTTAAAAATAACAAAGGGGGCTAATTTTTTATTGAGGGCATCAATTTCTTTGTGTTGGGCACGAATGCGGTCTATCTGCAAACCATTCGCATAGAAGGCCGATTTGGAATGGTCGCTAATCACTAAATATTCATAACCTTTTTCTATGGCAGCTAAAGCCATATGTTCTAAAGTATGCACCCCATCGCTCCAGGTACTATGCGAATGAATGATTCCTTTGATGTCTTTAATTTGAATGGCTGTTTTGAGGGGCTGCTTGGAAATTTTTTCGATTATCGCCGGATCCTCTCTTTGGGCAGGGGGGATAAAATTAATCCCCAATTGGTCGAAGATGGCCTGTGGAAAAATAAATTTAAAATTTTTCTGAAAAAGGGGGTTTTCGACCCATTTTTTTAAAAATTCGGGGGAACAGGACAAACTAAAGTCGGTCCAATGGAACGAATCTTTGGTGGTCAAATGCCATCTAATTTCAAAATTATCAGTCCCTTTTGAACTTAAATAATGATCATTTTTTGTAACCGTAAATTCTTTTTCAATTAACCAGTGGGTTAATTTTTTTTCATCAGAGGTAATTACAATATCTAAAAATTCTAGAGATTCCATTTGTCTTTTAAATGCACCTGAGACTTCATGCAAATCATTGGGAAAATTATTTTGTAAAGATTCTTTTAAGGCATGTACTAAACTTTCTACTTGCTGATACAAATAACTTCCTTGATGTTGTAAATAATATTCTAAACTGTCCTGTATGTTTTTCTGTGTCTTTGCACCAAAACCTTTGTAGTTGATTAATCTATTTTCTTCGCAGGCATAAAGTAGTTCGCCAATGCTTTCGATTTCTAATTCTTTCCAAATGGTTCTAATTTTTTTGGGCCCCAATCCTTTTATTTTTATCAGTTCAATGATGCCAGGAGGTGTTTTTTCTATGTACTCCTCTAGTATTGTAAGTCGCTTATTTTCAATGAGTTGCATTATTTTTGCACCTATGGCAGCGCCTATACCGCGTATAGCAAATAATTCCTTTGAAGATAGATCGATGAATGGTTCAGTTAGTTTATCTAAAGTAAAAGCAGCGTTGGCATAAGACTTAATTTTGAATTCATCCTCCCCGTGAATGTCCATGAGTTTACTCAGTAAAGAAAAATATTCTGCGATTTCGTAGTTATGCATTTCGTGTGTAAAGTATAAAAAATTATTCAAAAAAAAGTCCCCCCCCGTAAACGGGGAGGACTTCAAATCTATTTTTGCTAAAAGCAAAAAAGACGATTTAATTATCTTGCGATAATTATTTCTTTTTAGCAGCCTTCTTTTTTGCAGCTTTCTTCTTAGGAGCAGCTTTTTTAGCAGCTTTCTTAGGAGCAGCTTTTTTAGCAGCTTTCTTAGCGGCTTTTTTCTTAGGAGCAGCTTTTTTAACAGCTTTTTTTGGAGCAGCTTTTTTAGCGGCTTTTTTTGCAGTTGCCATGTTTTTTAGATTTAATGGTTAGTAAATATGAATTAAAAATAAAAAACTTTTATTATATCTGCAAAATTATTTTCTTAAGCGACTGTTTCTACGGGTAAAATGGATACTGTAGAACGGTTGTTTCTGCCTTTTTTAAATTCAACAATACCGTTGGTAAGTGCGAATAAGGTAAAGTCAGAGCCAACTCCAACATTCTTACCAGGATGGTAAACAGTACCTCTTTGGCGAATAATGATGTTACCAGATAATGCTGGTTGACCACCATAAATCTTAACACCTAAGCGCTTGCTTTGTGAATCACGGCCGTTTTTTACGGAACCTTCTCCTTTTTTGTGTGCCATAGTATATTCTTTTTTCTAGCTTATTATTAACTTGAAAACACTCAATTAGCCCAATGGACTAAGCGATATTTTCGATTTTGATCTGTGTATAATGTGTTCTGTGACCATGTTTCTTGCGAAAGCCCTTTCTTCTCTTCATTTTAAAAGCGATCACTTTGTCACCTTGAACTAAGTCGTTAGTAATCTCAGCTTTCACTTTTACTTTAGAAGTAAAAGAGATGCTTCCATTATTATCAACGAATAAAACATCGTTGAATTCAACTTTATCTCCAGTTTTACCTTGCAGGTGAGGTACATACAAGCTATCTCCTGCTTGTACTTTAAATTGTTGTCCTGCGATTTTTACTACTGCTAGCATATTGTCCAAAATTAGGACGGCAAAGGTAATTATTATTATCCCAATTTGCAAGTAATTCTCAAAAAATAATAAGCCCTGCCTTATTTCTGCCTTTTCTTCACATTTAATTGACTTTTAAGGCCTAAAGTAGTTTGATGATCCATAAATTAGTACCTAATTTTGCCCAGCTTCAAACGCTTCAACAAATCTAGGTATGATTAATGTCAAATCTTTATTGGCCAAACCCTTTGCCGGGGTAATTCACCGTCAAATTCAAAAAGAGCGTAAAACGGCCTTGGCAGACCAACAAACTATTCTAAATCAATTAGTTAAACAAGGTAAAGCCACTATTTTTGGCAAAGACCACCAATTTGAGCTCATTAAAGACTACGCCAGTTTCAAACAGCAAGTGCCTTTAAGGGACTATGAGGAATTTAAACCATATATAGAACTCATTAAGCAAGGAGGGCAAAATGTACTTTGGAAGGGGCGTCCCATCTATTTTGCTAAAACAAGTGGCACCACTAGTGGGGTAAAATACATCCCAATCACCAAAGATTCCATCAGTAACCATATTAATGGTGCTAGAAATGCTTTATTGGTGTATATGTCTTTGACCGGATCCACCCAATTTGCAGGGGGTAAAATGATTTTTTTAAGCGGGTCACCCGAATTGGAACGGGTAGGCGGAATTCCTACGGGTCGTTTAAGTGGCATTGTCAATCACCATATTCCTCAATATTTAAGGGGCAATCAATTGCCCAGCTATGAAACCAATTGTATCGAGGAATGGGAGGAGAAACTAGATAAAATTGTAGCAGAGACCTCGACCAAGGATATGACCTTGATTGGAGGCATCCCCCCATGGATACAAATGTATTTTGATCGATTGATAGAAAAAACAGGAAAGCCCATTAAGGAACTTTTCCCTAATCTACAAGTGATGGTGCAGGGAGGGGTTAATTTCGAACCCTATAAATTCAAATTATTGGAGACCCTTGGTCAACAAATCGACACCATCGAATTGTTTCCTGCTAGTGAAGGTTTTTTTGCTTATCAAGACACGCGAGACTTACCCGGATTATTATTAAATACCAACAGTGGAATTTTTTATGAATTTGTTCCGCTAGCGCAAGTACATCAAGCAAATCCAACTCGATTAAGTTTGGCAGAGGTGGAATTGGGCGAACAATATGCATTAATCATCAACAGCAATGCAGGTTTATGGGGGTATAGTATTGGAGATACGGTGAAGTTTGTGAGTATCGATCCTTATCGAATTATTGTTACTGGAAGAATCAAACACTTTATTTCTGCCTTTGGAGAACATGTCATTGGAGAGGAAGTGGAACAGTCTTTATTAAAAGTATGTACCGAAATGAATGTGTCTGTCATTGAATTTACAGTAGCACCTATGATTCAACAGGGGCAAGGGAAAAGCTACCATGAATGGTTTATTGAATTTGAAAAAGCGCCTTCGGATATGGCTTTATTTAGCCAGCAATTGAATGCCTATATGTGCGAAAAAAATGTGTACTATCAAGATTTAATTATTGGCAATATTTTAGAACCATTGCATGTACAATGTCTTCAGAAGAATGCTTTTATCCAATATATGAGTGCGCAAGGCAAATTGGGTGGGCAGAACAAAGCCCCAAGATTAAGCAATGATCGAATTATGGCGACTGCACTCCTTCAATATATTTCGAATTAAATAAATAATAGCGTAATTTTAATTTTTAAGCAAATAGTTGGATGAATCAGAAAAGAATTGCCATTTTTGGATCTACAGGCTCTATTGGGAAGCAAACACTCGAAGTAATTTCTGCGCATCCGGAATTATTTGTTGCAGAAATTCTTACCGCCCAATCCAACGATTCACTTTTAATAGAACAGGCTTTACAATTCACACCCAATATTGTGGTGATTGGAGACTTGACCAAATACAACAATGTTAAAAAAGCATTGGAAGGTAAACCCATAAAAGTTTTTGCAGGAGAGGAAGCATTAGAGCAAGTGGCGGCCATGGATTGTTATGATTTTATGATGGCAGGTATTGTAGGTTTTGCAGGATTAAAGCCTACTTTAACTGCGGTTGAAAATGGTAAAGCCATTGGACTTGCCAACAAAGAAACTTTAGTCGTGGCTGGAGATATTGTGATGCGCAAAGCTAAAGAATGTAAGGCAGCCATCATTCCTGTGGATAGCGAACACTCTGCTATTTTTCAATGCTTGGTAGGGGAACAAAATAATCCCATTGAAAAAATAATTTTAACGGCCAGCGGCGGCCCTTTTTTAGGAAAGAAACCTAATTTTTTAGTGAATGTAAAAAGAGACCACGCTTTACAACATCCTAATTGGTCCATGGGGGCTAAAATATCCATCGACTCTGCCACCCTGATGAATAAAGGGCTGGAGATGATTGAAGCAAAGTGGTTGTTCAATTTAGCGCCTGATCAAATCAAAGTGGTCATTCATGCACAAAGCATTATTCATAGTATGGTGCAGTTTGAAGACGGAAGCATTAAAGCACAGATGGGACTTCCTGATATGAAATTGCCCATTCAATATGCGATGGCATTCCCGCAAAGATTAAAAAATAATTTCCCAAGATATTTATTTGACAAACCCAATCAGTTAAATTTTGACGAGCCCGATGTAAAAACCTTTAGAAATTTAACTTTAGCTACAGAGGCAATGCGAAAGGGTGGAAATACACCCTGTGTTTTAAATGCAGCCAATGAAATAGCAGTGTATGCATTTTTAAGAAACAGAATTGGATTTTTAGACATGACCGAGCTTATTGAAAAAACTTTAGAGAAGATAGAATATATCGCAAGTCCAAGCTTGGACGATTATTTTGAAACCGATGGCGAGGCACGTAATTTTGCCGCCTCTTTAATACAATTATAAATTATATGTACATTTTAGCAATGGATTTTTTAGCAGTGGGTGTAAAAACAGCACAGTTTATTTTATCCTTTTCCATATTGGTTGTTTTGCATGAGTTGGGACATTTTATTCCAGCACGTTTATTTAAAACAAGGGTAGAAAAATTTTATTTATTTTTTAATCCAGGCTTCAGTCTTTGGAAAAAGAAAATTGGTGAAACTGAATACGGCATTGGTTGGATTCCATTTGGCGGCTATGTAAAAATTTCAGGAATGATTGATGAGAGCATGGATAAGGAGCAATTGAATAAAGCGCCAGAGTCTTGGGAATTAAGATCTAAACCTGCTTATCAAAGATTGATTGTAATGTTGGGTGGGGTGATCGTGAATGTAGTTTTAGCCATCGTGATATTTATAGGTTTATCATTTTATTGGGGGGAAGATACTTTGCCTTCAAAGAATGTCATCTATGGTGTGCATCCAAGTGCATTGGCCAGTAAAATGGGTATTCAAGAAGGCGACATTATTGTTTCTTTAGACCTAAAAGAGTTGGAAAATTTTGATGCCTTAGAAGGTAAATTAATTTTGACCAATCCTAAAACATTAGAAGTTAAAAGAGGGGATAGTATAGTTTCTTTAACTATACCAGCTAATTTATCAACTGAGCTTGCGAAGTATAAAAAGACAGCGCCATTTGTCACTCCGCGTATACCTGTAGTGGTAGATTCTGTTGGTAAGTCAGCCGTGATCTTGCAAGGTGCTATTAATAAAAACGATACTTTATTAAAAATTAATAATACAAGCATTCAATATCAGTATCAATTTTTAGAAGTAAAGAAAAAATATGCTGATTCAATTGTTTTTATCACAGCAAAAAGGGGAGAGGATACTGTAATCATTAAAACACTCATCAGTAGTACAGGCCAATTAGGTTTGTTTGTAAAACTACCCTATGCCTTATTTACTACAGTACATAAAAGTTTTAGTTTTATTGAAGCTATCCCCGAAGGAGTCAACAGATGTTACATCACATTGGATAATTACATTACAGGCATCAAGCAAATTTTTACTGGTAAAGTAAACCCCAATGATTCTTTAGGAAGTTTGATTAGCATTGGCAATACCTTCCCCTCTAGTTGGGATTGGGAAAAATTCTGGACTTTAACCGCCATCTTTTCTATCATATTGGCTTTTATGAATGTGCTTCCCATTCCAGCCTTGGATGGGGGACATGCCTTATTCATTTTAGTGGAAATGATTACCGGAAGAAAGCCCAGTGATAAGTTTATGGAATACGCTCAAGTAGTAGGTATGATACTGATGTTCGGCTTAATGTTTTATGCATTGGGATTGGACTTTTGGCGTTTGTTTAAGTAATCCAAGAATAAGTTGTAATTTTGTAGGTTCGAAATAAGTTTTAGCTCACACGATACAATTGGGGTCGTATGGTTTTGACAGCAGTCGTAGCGGTTGGGGTAAGCATGCAGTGCGTTGGGTAATTAGCACTTTAATCTGAATACCAAACAATCAAAAGGCGAAGCAAATTT
>CAINEG010000255.1 GCA_903847655.1 uncultured Bacteroidota bacterium | reverse complement strand
TCTTTAACAATTTATATATTATTAAAAAAGTAAGTACAAAGAAATTTTAGTAACTTCATGGTGCAATTTTAGTTCTTAAACCCCCCTTAGTTATTATTGTCATGAACCAATCCTTACCCCAATTACAATTAGCCAACGGAGCTAACCCATTGAAAGTAGATTTATTACACAGTAAAAAAGCAGCGATGATTTTACGTGCATTGAATCACAAATTGCGTCAACAAATTGTTAAGTTAATTGACGAACATCAAAAAGTGACCGTGACTGAAATTTATGTAAAGTTGAGATTAGAACAATCGGTCGCTTCTCAACATCTTGCCATTCTAAGAAGAGCTAGTATCGTATCTACCATTCGTGAAGGAAAATTTATTTTTTACACAGTAGATTACAATCGATTGGACCAAGTAAATAAATTCATTGAACAACTCGTTGGATAAAATGTCTTTATCAATAGAACAATTCCAAGCCATCACTCAAGAGGAGTCTGTTTATATCATTGATACAAGGCCTGCCGATTTATTTGCTGAAGGTTATATTCCCAATGCTTTAAATATTACGCCTGCTACAGTTAAGTATGCCATCGCCATGGGCATACTTAATAAAGAGACCCCCATTGTATTTGTAGTTGAAGACGAATTAGTAGCCGAAACCATGGCCTATTTTACTAAAGCTGAATTCACTCAAATTAAAGGTTATTTAGAAGGTGGTTTTGCCACTTGGTTGGCCAATGAAAAAAAATTTGATTTAATCATTGAAGTAGAAGTAGATGAACTCGCCATGGATATACCCTTTGACGAATATTTAATGGTACTAGATACAAGAGAAGAAAATGTTTTTGACAAACAACATATAAAAAATGCAGTTTCAATTCCTTTGTATGAAATGTCTGATCCTGGCAGCATGTCAGAACTAGACGAACATTTTAACATTTATATTCTTACTGACAATGGTGACAGCAATACTTTAACAGCCAGTTTATTAAAAAAACAAGGCATCCATAACATTAGAATAGTAAAGGGTGGATGGAAGGAATTATTGGAAATAAAAGACAAGTTTAGCTTCGAAACGACCAAGCCAAAACCTGAAGCTGAAGATCCCTTATTAAATTAATACTTTAATGTTTAATGTACGACTAAGTTGCTATGCTTAGCTGCATCATAAGTATACCTCCATCGACGATGTGTCCATAAATAATTAGAAGGGTTTTGCTTAATTTTTTCTTCTAGTACTTTAACAAACAAAGCAGTCAATTGCCCATCTTTAAAATAATTAGGAGAACTGGTCATAAGCTCATATTGAGAATGGTAATAGCCCCTTTTTGTTCTATAAAAGTGAACAAATACTTGTGCCGTATTGTTGAGCTTAGCTCCCTTCTCTGGGCCTTTCACAAAGGGCGTGAGTTGGCCAAAAAAAGGCACCCAGTAGGCAGACAACGGATTACCTGGATTCTGATCCGCAGCCAATGCCATAGCGTAACGCCCCTTAGTGGCAAACTGTTGAAACTGTGCACGAAAATTGGTCGCAGGAATCATGATGCTACCATATCTTTTTCTTAAACCCAATATCATTTTGTTGAAATGCGGATTACTCAATGGCATGTAGACCCCAATGAATGGATATTCACCATACTTTGCTGCTCCCCAATTCGCAAATTCCCAATTAAAAAAATGTCCTGCCATAATTTGTACATTTTGTCCTGTCTTGTACAATTGGGTCAATACCTCTGCATTAGAGGTAAATCTTTTATTGAAGGTATTATCCGACATGGACAACAACTTAAAAGTTTCTATAAAGGAATCAGTGAATTGTTGGTAAAATTCATTGGCAATTTTACTTCTTTCTTGTTTGGTTTTATGGGGAAATGCAATGGCTAAATTTTGTTGTACCACTTCTACTCTATACTTGATTACCCTTTGAAGGATAAAGGCAACAAAATCACTTAACCAATACATGATGCGCCAAGGGAGCAAAGAAAATAAATAACAAAAACTATAAATGATAAAATACATGTACTAATTTAAAAAAGTAAATTATAGAGGCGCTATCCAAGCACCATGTTCTTTTAACAATTGAATCAATTCATCCACTGCAACAGCACTATCGATATTTCTTTTCATTACTTCCTTACCCTTGTATAAAGTGATTTTACCTATTCCACTTCCCACATAACCAAAATCGGCATCTGCCATTTCTCCAGGCCCATTCACAATACAACCCATGATGGCAATTTTTAAACCTTTCAAATGGCTGGTCACACTTCTAATTTTAGCCGTGGTTTCTTGTAATTCAAATAAGGTTCTGCCACAACTAGGACATGAGATGTATTCTGTTTTTGAAATTCTAGTTCGAGTCGCTTGCAATATGCCAAAAGCAGTGGTATTTAAAAACTGCTCCATGGAATGATTGCTAAAATAATTTCGGCCTGAAACTTTACCTCCCTCCATTGTCAATGCAAAGTCGGCATATATTTTTTCGTTCACCCCCAAAAACAAGCCATCGCCCATACCGTCTAATAAAAGCGCTCCTGTTTCTGTGGCAAAATGAATCAAATGCTGGTCGGCACTAGACCAAGCACTCTCTGTCATTAAAATAACTGGATTTTTAATATTCAGCTCCATCATGCGCACCACCATCCTGCGTACTGCAGGCATGGCATGTGCCAAAGGACTACTTAAACAAAAAACAACCGATTTGTCTTGGGCAATTTCCAATAATTGTTCTTCTCTGATGCCACTTTTAAACCCATAACAGTCCAACAAAACAAAATTGATAAATGCACTTTTGCGTGTGGCTTTCAAGTATTCTTTATAATCAAAAATTGGTAGGTACTTTGTTCTGTCAGTTACCGTCTCCCATAATTCAGGCTTGGTAATCACTCTTAATGTACCAGGTAAATCAAAATCCAATAAAGCATTTTCTATATAAATAAAATCTGCAGCTGCATCTGAAATAGTCCATTTATCAGTCACCGAATCATATTGATAACCAATGTCCACTAAATCATCAGCGGTGATGGTTAATCTGTGTCTATAATCTGCCACCACCACCGGTACTGATTTTCCACCAATGGTTTGACTTGAAATGGTATTTCTTCTTTTGTATTCGAAAGGATTATAGCTTAGTTTTTCGATCGATGGAATGTGTTGTATCCCTTTCAATCGATTGGCAGGATATCTTTTTACTAAATCCTTACAAACAGGAATTTCTAATTCAGGATCTTCCGTCAAACTAACACGAATGGTATCGCCGATACCATCTTCTAATAATGTACCAATACCAATGGCACTTTTAATACGACCATCTTCCCCATCACCCGCTTCGGTTACACCCAAATGCAATGGATAAATTTCATTGAATTCGTTTTGCATTTGTTGAATCAACAATCGATAGGCTTGTACCATCACCAAGGGATTGCTTGATTTCATGCTTAGGATGATTTGATGGTAATCCAAGCTTCTTGCAATACGTAAAAATTCCATCGCACTTTCTACCATGCCCATGGCCGTATCTCCATACCTACTCATGATGCGATCACTTAAGGATCCATGATTGGTGCCAATGCGCATGGCTGTTCCATGCTTTTTACATATTAAGACCAAAGGAGAAAATCTTTCTCTGATTCTTTCAATTTCTTCTAAGTATTCAGCATCGGTATATTCAATTTGTTCAAATTTCTTTTTGTCTACATAATTGCCTGGATTCACCCTTACTTTTTCAATGATGGTGGCCGCTATTTCAGCAGCATTGGGTGTAAAGTGAATGTCTGCTACAATTGGAGTGTTATACCCTTTGGCACGCAGTGCTGCTTTGATATTGGCTAAATTTTCGGCTTCATTTTTACTCGGCGCAGTGATTCTCACTAATTCAGCCCCTGCTTCAATGCAACGAATCACTTGATCCACCGTTTTTTCTGTGTCTAGCGTATCGGTGGTGGTCATGGTTTGCACACGAATGGGATGACCCCCGCCAATGATTAAATCACCCACTTTTACTTCACGGGTAATCAAGCGTTGATAGCTGGTTAAAGAATTACAATATTGTTCCATAATTAGTATACGTAAAGATAATTATTTTAATCACCCAAAGCTAAACAAATGCATTTGCTAATTTATCTAAGCCCTTGTAAAAAACCTTGTTGCAGTAAAATCTTTTTTAGCAAGGGAACCGAAGATCTAGCTGGGCTAGTATTCGTCGAACCCTGCTTCCTACCTTTAGTATTTAATACAAAGAAATAAATATGTTTGTTCTCTTCTTCAAATCCAAGCACCCAAGAATGATGGCTGGCACTGTCACTAGCTTCTATATAACTTAAGTGATAATTACTATTGTCTTCTTTTGAAATCATTTTTTTGAACAATTCCTGTGAACGTTTCTGAAATGGTAAAGATTTAAAATAAATTCTTTTGATCAGGCCCAATTGTTCATCTGCAGTTATACGCAGGGATTGATCTTTCCAAAATTCATTTAAATTAGCACTCACCACCCCTTTGCCATAATGAATGGAATCAATGGCTTTGATAAGGGCCGCTCTTCCTTGACTTTCCATTAATTTTTGATAATAGTCTACCGAATCTGTGCTTACCCAAGTATTGGGATTTTGATTGATGGTCCCTTTGTCTAAAGCAATTAAACTAGGTAAGATAAAAAATGTATTTAAGGGTGCAATAGCGGAATCCTTGTAAGAAGATAAATTGGCAATGGTAAACTGACCTGATCCATTTTCCAATAAAGCAAAACTTCCTTCAACCCCAGCGCTATCCAAGAGCTTTGCAATAGATGCATCTATTTTTACATTGTTAGGGGAACAGGCAAAAAATAAGGTGGTCAAGGCAAATAATGTGAAAATTTTTGAATTCATACAACTGTTTTAAAGAGGTACAAAATTACCACATAATACCAATAAAAACACCCCCATCTAGATAAATCAGGATGGGGGTGTCGTATCTTTTATATTGGCTTAATCTATGCCTAATAGTTCTACTTCAAAAATCAAAGTGGAACCTGGTCCAATCACTGGTCCAGCGGAACGCTCCCCATAGGCCAATTCTGAAGGTATAAACAATTTCCACTTGCTACCTAAAGTCATTAACTGAAGGCCATCTTGCCAGCCTTTGATCACGCCATTTAAAGGGAAACTAATGGGTTCACCTCTTTGAACGGAACTATCAAATACAGTTCCATCAATTAAAGTGCCATGGTAATGCACTTTTACTTTGCTGTTTAAAGTTGGTTTAGTGGTATCCTGCCCCGCTACAATCACTTGGTATTGTAAGCCAGAGGATAATTTTACGACACCTGGTTTTTTTGCGTTTTCAGCTAAAAAAGCTGCGCCTAATGCACGATTTGCTGTGATTTTTTCTTGACTCATTTTATCTTGGTAGTTTTTAATGCAATTATCTAATAAGCTGTCTGGGATAGCTGCTTTGGATAAAAAACCTGCTTCCAAACCTTTGTTGAATAGTGCAATGTTGATGTCCTGCAACCCTTGACCTTTCATACTTTGAGCGATTCTGTACCCAAGTGCATAAGAGGCACTGTCTTTGCTATTTTTAATATACAAAGGCGGTGTTGCTGTCATGGCAATTTTAGCATTGCCCACTTTTATTTGTTTTACTGCTGTAGTTTTAGTTTGCGCCATAGCCGTCATGGATACGAAAACAAAACTTAAAATAATTACTGTTTTTTTCATGGTATATTTTTTCTTCTTTAGAGGATCAAAAGTACATTTAGGTTTTCAATTATTGGCTTAAAGTGTCAATAATTCTTTAATTTGTTGCTCTACTTTAACAATTTCCATGGCCGCCACCACTTTTTGCATACTAGCAGCAATTTGAGTGGTACAAAGATTGCCGATGCTTCCCTCATGGGTATGTTTCATTTGTGTAGTATAAGTAAAATTACCGGCTTCTATGGCCAAGCCTACTTGCTTGTAAGCATCCCTAAAAGGCATCCCAGCCAATACCAATTTATTTACTTCTTCTACACTAAATAGATATTGATATTTAGGGTCTTCCAATAAATTTTTTTTCACTTCCATATTTTGAATCATCAAAGAAGCCATTTCGATGCAATGCTTTAATTGGACAAAGGCAGGAAACAAATGTTCTTTCAACAATTGTAAATCACGATGATAGCCAGAAGGCAAGTTGGTCGTCATCATCATTATTTCGTTGGGCAATGCTTTGATTCGATTGCAATGCGCTCTGATTAATTCAAAAACATCAGGGTTTTTTTTATGCGGCATGATACTGGAACCTGTAGTGAATTCTTCTGGAAATTGAATGAACCCAAAATTTTGATTCATGAATAAACAGGCGTCCATACTTAACTTAGACAAGGTATCAGCTACATTGGCCAATGCCATGGCGGTCACTCTTTCTGCTTTACCACGTCCCATTTGCGCATACACTACATTGTAATTGAGGTTTTCAAAACCCAATAATTCTGTGGTTCTTTTTCTATTGATCGGAAAGGAAGAACCATAGCCAGCAGCCGATCCCAAAGGATTTTTATTGACAATCGTATACGCCGCTTGCACCATGGTCATGTCATCCACCAAACTTTCTGCATATGCGCCCAACCATAAACCAAAGGAAGAAGGCATGGCCAACTGCAAATGTGTATAGCCTGGCAATAAATCATTTTTATGTGCTTCACTTTTTTCTTGCAATAAGGTAAAGAAAGATTGAACTGCAGCGCTGAGACTTATTAATTCGGCACGAAGAAATAATTTGATGTCTACTAAAACTTGATCATTTCTACTTCTTGCACTATGAATTTTTTTTCCAATATCCCCCAAGCTTTCGGTTAAGCTCAATTCAATTTGAGAATGGATGTCTTCAACCCCTGGGGCTAATTTAAAAGCGCCTGTTTGAATTTTTTGATAGATCTCCACCAAGGCTTTTTTAATTTGTTTTTGTTCTTGTGCCGTAAGCAAACCAACCTCAGACAACATCGTCGTATGGGCGATGGATCCCAACACATCATAGGGGGCCAAATAAGTATCCATGGCTTGATCATTGCCAATGGTAAATTTTTCAACCAGTGCCGAAACATTGCTATTTTTTTGCCAAAGCTTACTCATGGTTAAACATTTTTTCAAGTAATTGAATATAAGTTACAATTCCTTCTTCTATTTCATTCAAGTAAATAAACTCATCTGCTGTATGGCTTCTGGCCGAATCTCCAGGACCCATTTTTAAACTAGGAAAGGGCATTAAGGCTTTATCAGAAGTAGTGACTGAACCATAATAGCCTTTGCCTAATGCAAGGCCTGCTTGAATCAGTGGATGCTCCAAGGAAATCCCGGTAGAGCGCATTCTTACACTTCTTGGCGTCACTGTAGCTTGCACCTGCTGACCAATGGTGGCTATAATTTCTTCTAAAGAATATAATTCATTCACACGTACATCTACCACCAACCTGCAAGTTGAGGGCACCACATTGTGTTGTTTGTTATCGGTTTCAATTACTGTAACACTCATTTTAACCTTGCCCAATAAAGGAGAAATTTTATCAAATTGATAATTTTTGAACCATTCAATAGCTGGTAATATTTTGTACAAAGCGCTTTCTCCTTCTTCTCTTGCAGCATGGCCAGATTTTCCTGTTGTCACTATATCTAAAACCAATAAGCCTCTTTCCGCAATAGCCATTTCCATTTTGGTAGGCTCGCCTACTATTCCAAAATTAATTTTAGGCAATTGAGGAAGTACTAATTCAATACCATCATGGCCAGAAATTTCTTCTTCTGCAGATGCCACCAAAATAATATTGTAAGGTAAATTTGGTTGGTCATAAAAATATAAAAATACGGCGATTAAACTTACCAAACAGCCCCCAGCATCATTGCTGCCGAGTCCATGCAATTTCCCTTGTGCTTCCGAAGGACTAAATGGATCTAGTGTAAAGTCTTTATTGGGTTTTACTGTATCGTGATGCGAGTTCAATAATAAACTAGGCTTGTTGGTGTCAAAATGTAAATTCTTTGCCCAAATATTATTGTTTATCCTTTCAATTTTTACATTTCGCGCAGTTAAAAATGCAGCAATTTGCGCTGCTGTTTTATCTTCTTCTTTGCTGAAAGAAGGAACAGCGATTAAAATTTTTAATAAATCAATGGCTTCCTTTTGTAGCAGCTTTATGCGCTCCATATGATTATTGTGTTGTGACATTATAATTGGATTGTAGTACCAGCTGTACCATTAATTAATTCATTCAATTTTTCTGCCTTCCCTATGACAACAGAGGCAACACCATTGTCAAGTGCTTGATAGGCGTTATCAATTTTAGGGATCATTCCATCCACTATAATTTTTTGTGCTTTAAGTGCTGCGTAGCTGGGTCGATCTAGGCGCAAAATAACTGAACTGGGCTCATTCACATCTTTTAGCACGCCTTCTTTCTCAAATCCATAAATTAAATGAACTTGGTAGCTAGCTGCCAATGCAGTGGCTAAGCTTTGTGCAATGGTATCAGCATTAGTATTGAGTAATTGCCCTCTGCCATCATGCGTGATAGGTGCAATCACCAATCTTCTATTTTTTAAAAGCAATTCAATCAATAAATTGGTATTGATTTGATCTATATCTCCTACAAAACCAAAATCAATGGCTGCATTGATTCTTTGATGTGCTTGTATTAAGTTCCCATCTACTCCAGATAAACCAATCGCATCCAAGCCTGCTGCTTGTAATTGTGCAACAATATTTTTATTGATATAGCCAGCATAGACCATGGTGACTATTTTCAAGCTAGCTTCATCAGTTACTCTTCTGCCTTCAATCATTGTTTGTTCAAGCCCCATTGATTCAGCCATAGAAGTAGCCATTTTGCCCCCACCATGCACTAAAATAGCTTGGCCTTTTGCTTGCGCAAAAGCTTGCAAGCAAGTAGTTAACAATGCAGGATTGTCAACAATATTGCCCCCTATTTTAATAACATAAAATGATTCCATATTTTACTTAACTATTTTTTAAAATTTCAGCTAAGA
>CAINEG010000254.1 GCA_903847655.1 uncultured Bacteroidota bacterium | reverse complement strand
GGAACAGAATTATTAAATGGAGATACCGTAGTCTTGACGCAAGGTTTAAATGTGAAGGGCGCCAATTTCATGGCACCCAAGGGCACCATTGTTAAAAAAATACATTTAGTAGCCGATAACCCCGAACAAATAGAAGGCAAGGTGAATGAGCAGACCATTGTTATTCTTACAAAGTTTGTAAGAAAATCTGGCTAGCGCATACTCTATTGGGGCTTGTAAGCTGGAAATTTTTTGAAGCTATGCCTTTAAACTTTTGGTGCTGATTTTTGTCCAAAACCAAAATTCGATCAAAAAATGGCCAATAAATTATGGTTTACTTTTTTTACACTTTTATTTAGCCTTATTCTTGTTGCACAGCCAATACGAAAAGGGATTGCAAAAAAAGATACGACTAGTTTTAAAATTCAGACCAACTATTTGAACAATTATGTTTACAATGGAAGGGCAGACTCTTTAAAAGCACCCTATTTTTATACAACAGCTACTGTAAATTTTGCCAACGGCTTATATGCTAGTTTTAGCCTTAATTATTTACTAAGCCCAGGACAAACAGGCTATGATTTTTCTGAATTAGATTTAGGGTACAATTATGCTGTTGGAGAAAGACTAAGCGGAGAAGTATATGGGTCTAAATATTTTTATTCTAGTCAGTCTAACCTATTAAGCGGTAATATTACAGCTGATCTTGGATTCACGGCGAACTATGACTTTCAATTTGTCAATTTTCATAATTCGTTTGATGTTTTCTTTTCCAATAAATCAGATCTACAAATAGTACCAGGCTTTGAAAAAGAAATTACAATAGGTTCAAATAAAGTGAATACACTTACTATAACACCTGGTATATATAGTAGTTTTAGTAGTTTAAATTTTTATGAAAGCACTATCAACAGAAGGCTTAACCCTTTAAAAAACGCTAAAATTAAACAACCGGCTCAAGTTGGCAGTTTCCAGAGCACAACCACCGTGGATCAGAAAGGGCTTAAGTTTTTAGATCTAGAACTTTCTTTTCCTATTAGCTATGACTTAAATAGGTGGAATATTACACTCACACCTACTTATGCTATCCCTTTTAATAAAATTACTACTACTTCTATCAATACAACTACTATCAATAGTTTGTCAAAAACAACAACAGTTAATTCTACGCCCTATTCCGAAACCCATTTAAATAATATTTTCTTTTTCGATTTTGGAATTACTTATAAATTTTAAAATGAATTTAAATAAAACCACTAAGATATTATTAATTGCTTCTAGCCTATGGTATTTTGGGGAAGGCTTGTTTGGCCCTCTTTTTGCTGTTTATGCACAAAAGATAGGAGGCGATTTATTGGATATTACCTGGGCCTGGGCTGCTTATTTAATAGCTACAGGAATTTTTTATGTTTTGGTAGGAAAATTTGTCAATAAATCTAAGTACAAAAAACAAGTAATGATATTTGGCTATGGGCTCAATGCACTACTCACTTTTGGCTATATTTTCGTGCATAATACGCAACAACTTTTTATGATTCAAATAGGCTTAGGTATTGCAGAAGCTTTAAGCGCATCCATTTGGGACTCTTTATTTGCCCATCACTTAGAAGATAAATCAAATACTTTTCACTGGAGCATTGCCAATGGGCATCCTCATTTTGTATCTGGCATTGCTATTGCAATTGGTGGCCTGATTGCAAATTATATTTCTTTTGAAGCCTTATTTCTAACCATGGGCATTATTCAAACCATTGCCACCATTATTCAGGCGCGAATATTAAAGTAATTCAGGTTTATTTAGCTACCCAAAAATTACACAGCTTTTTATAGGGGCTCTTTACTTAAATAAACTTACAATCAACTACCTCTTGAACCACCAGTTTTAATTGGCTTCTTGGTAGTGCCAGTAGACTTAGTACTTGCTTTTGCGATAAATTTTGAACTACCCCCTTGAAAGGTAGCTTTAGCGCCTGTGGTAGCTTTTTTATCCGCTACTTTCTTGTTAATGTGAAATCCCATAATGGTTTAATTATGGGTTAAAAGTAATTAATTTTTACTGAAATCTCCCTTATTTCTAACTTGCCGCTCACCATAAAGCTGAATAATTTTTGTAACTTCAGAAAGCTTAATTAACCAAACCATAAAATAACCAAATTATGCAAGAAGAACAGATAGCTTCCAGTTCGCCCAATAGGCTTTTCTCCTTAGACGCCTTAAGAGGGTTTGATATGTTTTGGATTATGGGCGCTGAAGAAATTGTGCATGCCTTATTTAAAGCCACGGGCAATTCTTTTTGGGGTGGCTTTTCCAATCAACTCACCCACCCGGAATGGAATGGCTTTCATTTTTACGATTTAATTTTTCCACTTTTTTTATTCATAGCTGGAGTAGCCACGCCTTATTCTGTTGGTAGAGAACTAGAATTGGGTAAAACTAAACAACAGGTAATGTTGCGTGTTTTTAAACGAGCCTTTATTTTAGTTTTATTAGGATTAGTGGTCAATAATGGTTTAGCGCTAAGACCAATTGCCGACATTCGTTTTGGTAGTGTATTGGGCCGTATTGGCTTAGCGTATATGTTTGCTAATTTTATTTATATTAATACCACCAAGCAAAACACACAGATAGCTTGCTTTGTTATTTTACTAATAGGCTATTATTTATTACTCAAATTTTCAGCGGCACCTGGCTTTCCTGCTGGCGATTTAACACAGGCAGGTAATTTTGCTTCTTATTTAGACCGCTCTATTTTGCCAGGCAAATTGTATTTAGGCAATCATGATCCCGAAGGACTTATTTCTACTATCCCTGCCATTGGTACCGGCTTGTTAGGTATATTGGTGGGCAAATATTTGAAAAATAATCCAGCCTCTGGCACACAAAAATCAATCCAACTTTTATTAATAGGCAGTTTATTTGTAGGCATTGCGCTTTTATGGAATTACGATTTTCCTATCAATAAAAATTTATGGACCAGTTCTTTTGTGATGCTAGTAGGTGGTTTAAGTATGATATTATTATCTTTTTTCTATTTTATCATTGACGTGAAAGGATATAAGCGCTGGGCTTATTTTTTCAAGATCATTGGGATGAATTCAATATTAATCTACATTTCTGGACATTTCATTAATTGGGAATACACCACTAATGCACTGTTTCAATGGCTAGGCCAATTAATTGGAGCCCCCTATAATATGGTTGTAATGGTTAGTTTGTATGTAGGCATTGAATGGGCTTTTTTATATTTTATGTTTAAAATGAAAATATTTTTAAAAGTTTAATGGACGCTTAATTAATAAAATGTTTTAATATTTTTTTATGAACAATAATAGAAGAGATTTTTTAAAGATGGCCAGTATGGGTATAATGGGAGCAAGTTTACCTAAAGCAACCAATGCCTTTTTTGAACCAGGCATTTATCCGGCCAAACTTTCTGTGCAATTGTATACCGTGAGAGATGCCTTTGTTAAAGACATTCCCGGAACTTTAAAAAAGATTGCCGATATGGGATTTAAATATGTCGAAACCGCTTTTTGGCCCGAAGGCATTTCCATTGAAAAAGCAAGCCAATACATCAATGATGCTGGCTTATTGGTTTCTTCCTCCCATATTGAAATTCCAATAGGTGCTCAAAAACAAATCATGCTAGATACGGCCAATGCTTTTGGTAGCACTAAAATGATTTGGCATGGATGGCCCGAAGACAAACGCTACAGTAGTTTAGCAGGGACCAAGGAATTAATTGCTATTTACAATGAAGCTTCCAAATTTGCTACTGGCAATGGTTTGCAATTTGGTTTACACAATCATTGGTGGGAATATAGAAACAAAGTAGGAGGTAAATTGGTGTATGAAATTTTATTAGAGGAACTAGACCCAGCAATTTTTTTAGAGATGGATACCTATTGGGTAAAAGTAGCAGGGCATAATCCAGCATCTATTATTACTAAACTTGGCAAGAGGGCTAAATTTTTACACATCAAAGATGGTCCTGCTTTATACAATGATCAATTAGCCATTGACAATCCAGATCCGATGACTCCGGTGGGTAAGGGTACACAGAATTTTCCTGCCATTATCAAAGCAGCCAATGGCAATCCAGAATTTTTAGTCATTGAAATGGACAAAACAGCCATCGATGTTTTTGTAGCACTTAAAGAAAGTTTCGATTACATGATCAATAATAAATTAGCCATAATTGGTTAGGCTAATTGTACTTATTTAATCAATCGTCTTAACATAGTGCACATTGCGCTCGCTTAAATAATTCAGGACAAAATTAAAGCAGGCTTCATCCTTGCCTACAAGTTCTGGAGGGAATACACCTTTTTCAGTAAACAAATTATTCGCAAGCATATTCAATGCTGCGGTACAGGTATAGCCTGTAGTTCGGCTCATACTGCTTATTTCAGAAACGGCATCGTATTCGTCATACAAAGAATAAGTTATTGTTTTTCCTTCGCCACTTACCTTAATGGTCATGATGGTAAATTCTGCTTCGGTAGCGCCTAATTTCCATTGATCAAACAATAAGCTAGATGTAAATTGCATTGGAGAAATGGACTGCCCTTTATAATTGATTGGCGCTTCATTTAAAAATCCTGCCTTAATCAGTGCTTGCATTAAATCGATATGACCTGGGTACCTTAAAGTTTTTTCTTTCATATTTGGAATATGGCCCATGGTAAATAATATACTTCTCAAACCATCTGTATTAAAGGCTTCCAAGGTGCCTACTGGTTCAAAATCGATCAACTCGGCATCGCTTAAAGCGGGCTTGGTAACGATACATCCATTTTCTACATAGCGTGCAGGGCGGGTATACTCTTCTAATACATCAATGGGAGAGAAGGGCGCCTTGTATTCAAAAGGTTGCGTTCTTTTTTTAGGCAAGCCTCCTACCATACATTCAAAATTTTCAATCTTCATTCTTGCATTGTGGTACCCGATAATAAAATTACTCATTCCTGGAGCTACGCCACAATCTACAATGGCAGTCACGTTGTTTTGTTTTGCCAATGCATCCAATTGCAAAGCGTCTTCAGGAAAAAAAGAAATATCAACTACATTTTTTTTTAGCATTGATGACTGCCTCCAAAGTTTTGTAACCCATAAAACCTGGTACAGCCGTAATCACATAATCAAAAGGGGCAAGTAGTTGACTGTAATTTTTATAATCGCTTAAATCTGATTGTACTGTTTTTACTTCTTTACATTTCTTATTTAATATTTCTAAAGACTTTTCACTGAGGTCAAAAGAACTTACTTCAAATTTTTTTGAAAGATCGATGGCCATGGCACGACCCACCATGCCTGCGCCTAATACTGCTATTTTCATACTACCTATTTTTATGTTGAGGCAAGGTAGTGGAATCTCTTTAATTGGCAATAATACCCAACTGAAAATTGCATGATTTGAATTAGTTTTTAATGCTATTGGATAGGACCAGCGTCATATTTTAAGCCGTTCGTTGAAACTAGTTTTGTATCGTATCAAAATACAAGATCATGGGACGCTTACAAAACAAAGTAGTCATCATTACAGGGGCTGCTGGAGGTATGGGAGCTGCTGAAGCTAAATTGTTTGCAGAAGAAGGCGCTAAAGTCATCGCCACGGATATTGAATTAGAAAAATTAAATCAATGGGTAGACGAAGCTAAGAAAAACGGCTTAATGATTAACGCCATTAAACACGATGTTACTAGCGAATCGGATTGGAACAAAGTGGTAAAATTGGCGGTGGAGCTTTATGGTAGAATTGATGTATTGATAAACAATGCTGGGATTTATCCAGGCTTTGTAGATTGTGAAAATACAAGCATTGAACTATGGGATAAGGTTTTATCCATTAATCTCACTGGGCCATTTCTGGGCTGTAAAATTTGTATTCCCTATTTAAGAAAAGCAGGTGGAGGGTCTATCGTAAATATTGCTTCTATTGCTGGCTTGGTAGGGGGCAATGGAACTGCCTATAGTGCTTCTAAAGGAGGTCTTCGTTTGTTTTCCATGGACTTGGCGGTGAATTTAGCCAAGGACAATATACGCGTCAATACCATCTGCCCTGGCGGAGTCGCCACACCAATGACCGAAGCATTGTTGAAGGCGCCTGGCATGGCCGAGCTAATTAAAACCATGTCTCCACAAGGTCGCATTGCAGAAGCTATTGAAATTGCTTATGGTGCATTGTTTTTAGCATCAGATGAATCGTCTTTTGTTACTGGCCTTGATTTAACAATGGATGGAGGTTCGGTAGCTAGATAACCAATAAAAATTTCCTACATTTAAACATCCATTGTTTAAATGCTAGGCTATGAAAAGATTAGAATCGCTCGATTTTATGCGCGGCTTGATTATGGTGCTATTGGCCTTAGAAAGTACAGGCCTTTACGAACACTTATTTAAAGTCAGTGAAAACAATTTTTTAAATGGGTTCTTTGTTCAATTTTTTCATCATCCTTGGAATGGACTTCATTTTTGGGATTTAATTCAACCAGGTTTTATGTTTATGGCCGGCGTGGCCATGGCTTATTCATTGCATCAACAAAAACAAGCAGGTGCTAGTTGGCAAAAGTCTTTTATTAAAATTTTAAAAAGATGTGGCTGGTTGTTTTTTTGGGGTGTATTGGACTATGCGGTAAGACCCAAGGGCTTGTCCTTTGAATTATGGGATGTACTTACTCAATTGTCCTTTACTACCTTAGTGGCCTTTTTAATTTTTGAATGGAAGATAAATTATCAAATCATTTTTTGTGTCGGGCTATTGCTTTTGACAGAAGCCTTGTATCGTTTTACCCATGTAGCAGGTTTTGACCAAGCTTTTGTAGACCAACAGAATTTTGGCAATTACATCGATACTGTTTTAATGAATAAAATAAATACTGGTGGTTGGGTGGCCATCAATTGCTTACCTACTGCAGTGCATACCATAGCTGGAGCCATGGTTGGGAAAATATTTTTAGCAAGTAATCAGTCTAAGATCAAACAATTGTTTTATGCAGCGGTTGGTTGTTTACTCATTGGTTATGGCTTAGATTTTGTTGGCGTTACGCCCATCATTAAGAAAATTGCCACCAGTGCATTCACCATTGTTTCTTTGGGCTGGTGTTTATTGGGCTTATTGCTTTGTTATTGGTGGATTGACTTATTGAATCACAAAAAATACTTGTTTTTCTTTACCGTAG
>CAINEG010000253.1 GCA_903847655.1 uncultured Bacteroidota bacterium | reverse complement strand
TTCAAGGTGTAGATCCAAAATTGTTTAAGAGTATAGTAAAAATGGGATTTAATCAGCGCAGAAAGACTTTGCGTAATGCATTAAGATCTTATTTAAAATCCGATATTATTACAAATCCAGTATTTGATTTACGTGCGGAACGCTTGAGTGTACAAGACTTTGTGGACCTTACTAAGCTAATTCAAAATCAATGAGAATATTAATTGTAGATGAAGTTCATCCAATCTTTCATGAGAAGATGATTACCGAGGGGCATACAATTACTGAGCTGTATGAGCTAAGTAAATCTCAGTTGATAGACCTCCTATCAAACTTTGATGTACTTGTAGTGCGCTCGAAATTCTTTATCGATGAAGAGATAATCAATGCAATGCACAAAGGGTTTATCATTGCTCGAGCAGGCGCAGGCATGGATAATATCAATGAGACTGTAGCTAATGCTAAAGGGATCATATTGTATAATGCCCCGGAAGGGAATAGAGATGCCGTAGCAGAACATGTCATCGGAATGCTATTAACTTTCGCTAGAAATATTTCGATAGCTGACGCTGAAATTCGTAATGGTGTTTGGCTTCGCGAAGAGAATAGAGGCTTTGAGTTGAAAGGAAAAACCATAGGCATTATTGGTTATGGAAACACGGGGAAAGCCTTAGCTAAGAAATTGTCTGGGTTTGAAATGAAAGTGATTGCATACGATAAGTATTTGTCTAATTTTTCAGACAACTATGCACAGCAAGTGTCTATAGATGAACTAAAAGCCGAAGCTGATATCATCAGTTTGCATATTCCCCTTTCGTCAGAAACAAGTCACATGATTAATTGTCACTTTCTTGATACACTAGCTAAAAAGCCCTTTTTAATTAACTCCTCACGCGGTAAAGTCATAAAAACGTCAGATTTAGTTGTTGCGTTAGAAACTGGCAAGGTATTAGGAGCTGCCTTAGATGTGTTGGAAAATGAAAGGATTAATCATTTGCAACACGATGAACAAGAGTGGTATAGGAAATTGATAGCGTCAAAACGAGTTATTTTGACAAGTCATATAGCAGGTTGGACAACTGAGTCTTATCATAAAATATCCCTCGTATTAGCTCAAAAGCTACTTAACAAGGATTTTTTCTTGTAAGTAATTGAAAACGAAAAAAATAAAGTCTGGTGTTTGGAATATGTTAATAAACTGTAACAATAATCTTACTTTTATTTGGAAATAACGTTTTTTAACGATTATCTTTATAATTATTATAATTTAAAAACCCTTAGATCAATTTTATGATGAGAAAGTTCTACGCATTCTTAATCTTGTTATCTATTGCCTACAGTGGTTCTTTGTTTGCACAGAGTGGTGCAGGAGAATTACGTGGTAAGGTACAAGACGCAAAGACAAAAGAGGGGATTCCGTTCGCAGTAGTAATTGTAGAATCAAATGGTTCTCAAATTGCTGCACAGCAATCGGACTTTGATGGCAATTTTGTTATCAAACCTATCCCTCCAGGTAAGTACGATGTTCGAGTAAAGATCATTAATTACAACGAACGTGTTGTAAATGGTGTAATCATTACTTCTAACAAACAAACGTATTTGAACCCAGACATGAGCTCTAACGCTCGAAACCTTTCAGAGGTAACCGTATCAGCATACGCGAAACCATTGATCGAGATCGACAACACTTCTGCAGGTGGAAGTTTAAATGCCGAAGAGATTGTAAAGTTACCTACACGTAACATCAACTCTTTAGTATCAACTACTGCCGGTGTATACCAAGCAGACGAAGGTGCAGCGTTAAGTGTGAAAGGTTCACGTACGGATGCCAACGATTACTATATCGATGGTGTTAAAGTAAGAGGAACTACAAACTTGCCACAAGGTGCAATTGAACAGATCTCGGTAATTACAGGTGGTATCCCAGCACAATATGGTGATGCAACAGGTGGTATC
>CAINEG010000252.1 GCA_903847655.1 uncultured Bacteroidota bacterium | reverse complement strand
TGTACTAAATCGGGTCTTGCATTTACGAGTGCTTCATCAATTACAAAATATTCTTGCTCCCAACCTAAAGTAGGCGTTACTTTACTTACATTTTTATCAAATAAATTACAAACTGTCACTGCTGCTTTATTCAAAGCCTCTGTGGCTTTCATTAAAGGTGCTTTGTAGTCCAAAGATTCTCCAGTATAAGAAACGAAAATGGTAGGTACACATAAAGTTTTACCATTGCCAATTTCAATAATGAATGGGGGAGAAGAGGGGTCCCATGCAGTATAACCTCTTGCTTCAAAAGTAGCTCTCAATCCACCACTTGGAAAACTGGAAGCATCTGGTTCTTGTTGTATTAAAGCAGCGCCATCAAATTCTTCAATGGCAGTTCCGTCCGATTTTAAAGTAAAAAAAGAATCATGCTTTTCTGCAGTACTGCCTGTCAAAGGTTGGAACCAATGTGTAAAGTGCGTTACTCCTTTTTGTTCTGCCCAAGCACGAATGCCGGTAGCAATTTGTCCAGCTACATTTCTTTCAATTTTTTTTGATCCTTTTATACTATTGATTAAACTTTTGTAGGCTTCGTCGCTAAGGAATTCTCTTGCAGTTTTTATATTAAAAACACTTTCCCCAAAAATGGCGGTAATTTTTTGTGAATGCACTTCTGGATTATTGATCCTTTCATGGCTCACATGATTGATGGCGTCGAATCTTAATGACATATTAGGTGTTTTTATATTTGAGAATTAATCAAAGGTAGGGGCATTTGGGTAGGAGTAATCAACAAAAAATCCCCCATCCAATCTAATAGGAAGGGGGATTTTTGACTAAATCCATCTAAATATTACTAAAAAACTAAACTTTTGCAGTTTTAACCGTCTTGATAATTCTAGCGGCAACCTTATAAGGATCAGCTGCAGAATTTGGGCGACGATCTTCCAACCATCCTTTCCATCCTTTTTCTACTGCGCCAATTGGGATACGAATGGAGGCACCTCTGTCAGAAACACCGAAAGAGAAATCATGAATAGAAGCTGTTTCATGTTTACCAGTTAAACGTAAATGGTTGTCTGCTCCATAGACTTCAATATGTTCTTTAACAAATGGGCGGAAGGATTCGCAAATAATATCATAAGTTTCTTTCTTACCACAAGTTCTTAAAGTAGTGTTAGAGAAGTTGGCATGCATTCCAGAACCATTCCAATCTAAGGTACCTAATGGTTTACAATGCCAGTTAATAGATACGCCGTAAGTTTCACCTATTCTTTCTAATAAGTAACGTGCAATCCAAATTTGATCTCCTGCTTCTTTAGCCCCTTTTGAAAAAATTTGAAATTCCCATTGTCCTGCAGCTACTTCTGCATTAATACCTTCTATGTTCAAACCCGCGTCAATACAAGCGTCTAGATGTTCTTCTACTATATTTCTTCCGTAAGCATTGTTCGCGCCTACTGAACAATAATAAGGACCTTGAGGACCTGGGTAACCACCTTCTGGGAAACCTAATGGCTTATCAGTGGCGGGATTCCATAAAAAATATTCTTGTTCAAAACCAAACCAAAAATCATTATCATCATCTTCGATAGTCGCTCTTCCATTGCTTGGATGTGGGGTGCCATCTGAACTTAATACTTCACACATCACTAAGTAAGCATCTCTACGTCCTGGATCCTTACAAATAAAAACTGGTTTTAATAAACAGTCACTTGATCCACCTGGTGCTTGTTCTGTAGAAGAACCATCAAAACACCACATATCGCAATCTGCTAATTTGCCACTGAAGTTTTTTTCAATTTTTGTTTTACTTCTTAAAGATTGAGTTGGTTTGTAACCATCTAGCCAGATGTACTCTAGTTTTGAAACTGCCATAGGGTAGGTATTTAAATATTAATAAAATAAAATATATGAATAAATAGGGTAGGAATTCTATATTTTGGCACGAAAATAATAAAGAATTGTATTATTGAAAAAATAAAAACTCAGATTTATTCATATTTATGCATAAAATATAAACATTAAATAATTTATTAATATTAATTTATACTCCAATCAATTGGTTATCAATAAGCAAGTTTTTCTTACACATTTTAATAGTGATGATGTTGGTAAATGAAGCATAAGCTTCCATATCCCTTTTGTACCTTCGCGTCATCTATAAAGAATAAGAAAACACTAATGGAAATTACCGTCAAAACCGCCCAGCAACTAAGATTAACGCCTGAAGAATTTGAAAGTATAAAAACGAAACTAGGACGCACGCCTAATTTCACAGAGCTATGTGCTTTTAGTGGAATGTGGTCAGAGCATTGTAGTTATAAAAATT
>CAINEG010000251.1 GCA_903847655.1 uncultured Bacteroidota bacterium | reverse complement strand
GTGGCAAGGGTTTATTAAATGCAATTGTCATCAAACATGAGCACCCGGAGGCAAGTTGGGATTTGTGTTTGCACTTAAAGGATTTAGGCTTACTCGCAAAACCTACGCATGGAGATAAAATAAGATTTGCTCCGCCTTTACTTATTACAGAAAAACAAATAGATGAAGCGGTGGCAATTATTGGGGCTGGCTTGAAACTTTTAGCTTAGGCAAAAAAGTCATCAGCATGATGGCTGCAGAAATTATTATGCAAGCATATAAAGCCCATTGCTTTTCAGGACACTCCCCCATTTGACAGGTAGACAATAGGAGGAAATTTCGAATGCTCCAGGCTAAAAGCAAGGCTGCGAAAACCATATTGAACCGCTTTGCCCAGATATAAGGCAAGGCAAAAAATACCAAGCTCAAAACTGCAAAGAAGCTTAAAAACTTACCGGCTTGACCAAAGTTGGATCCTGCCGCATCCCAACCTGTAATGGTCCAGTGTCTGCTCTCTATAATCACCAAAGGTTGTGTGGTGCTGTAAATAAGCAACAAGCAAAGCAAAAGCCCAATGGTTTGAGAATATTTCATGATGACAATGTTTTATAAAAAACAAAACCCGTACCAATTGTAAGGGTTTTGTTTTTTTATGAGGTCGAGAGCGGATTCGAACCGCTGTGGGAGCTTTTGCAGAGCTCTGCCTAGCCACTCGGCCACCCGACCCTATCTAGGACGCGAAAATAACGCAAAGAACTTAATTATAAAAGAATTTTACCGCTATTCCTATTTAAACGACATTTGTCTCCTAAATAAATCAATATGCAGGCGATTGGTGCATCAGAACTCATTATTAACGACCGAGGAGCCATTTATCACTTAAACCTTAGGCCAGAAGAGTTGGCGGACACCATAATTACTGTGGGTGACCCAGAGCGTGTTGCAGCAGTGAGCAAATACTTTGATCAAATTGAATTCAAATTGGCCCATAGAGAATTTATTACCCATACAGGAAGAATTGGCAATAAAAGAATTTCAGTATTGAGCACTGGTATTGGTCCAGACAATATCGACATCGCCTTAAATGAAATTGATGCCTTGGCCAATATTAATTTTGATACTAGAACCATTAATGAGCAAAAAAAATCGGTCTCTATCATTCGCATGGGCACTTGCGGTTCTTTGCAAGGTGAAGTAGATGTGAATGAATTAGTAGCGGGTACGCATGGATTGGGCATCGATAATTTATTAAATTTTTATGATTTAGAAAATAACGAGGAAGAAAAAGCCATTTTAGCTGCTTTTGATGAGCATACAAAAATTAGCTCGCATAAAATTCAACCATATATAGCCACTGCAAGTACAGGTTTAATCAAACATTTCAATGAAGGTTATAGTCATGGCATTACGGTTACCTGTCCTGGTTTTTATGGCCCTCAGGGGCGCATCTTAAGACTCCCTTTGAAGATGCCCAACTTAGTTGATCAGATGACCAGCTTTAGTTATGGCCAGCACCGTATCGCGAATTTTGAAATGGAAACCAGTGCTATTTATGGTTTATGTAATTTATTAGGACATCAATGCTTAAGTATCAATGTAATTATTGCTAACAGAGTAAAAAAAGAATACAGCAAGGATATGGGTAAGGCCGTGGATCATATGATTCAAAAATCTTTAGGCATTATTGCAGACATTTAAATTAGAAATAATAATTTATAGATAAGTAAATTAATATGAATATACAATTTTCAAAATACCAAGGCACGCAGAACGATTTTGTCATTATAGACAACCGTTCAGGTAATATCAAATTAAGCGAAGCGCAAATTGAGTTTATTTGTGATAGAAGAAAAGGTATTGGCGCTGATGGTTTAATGCTATTAGGCAATGTAGCAGGTTATGATTTCTCCATGACTTATTATAACGCCAATGGCAAAGAAGGTTCTATGTGTGGTAATGGTGGTCGCTGTTTAACACAGTATGCATTTGACCAAGGTATTAAAAAAGATACTTACTCTTTCATAGCAGTCGATGGTCCACATGAATCGAAAATTGATGCAGAAGGTTGGGTGCACTTAAAAATGATTGATGTAAAAGCAGTAGAGAAGAATATTGATGGCGAGGTTACTTTTTATGTGATGAACACAGGCTCTCCTCATTATATTGAATTTGTAGACAATGTCAATAATGTGGATGTAGTTGGACTAGGACAAATGATTCGTTACAATGAAAGATTTAAAGCAGAAGGCATTAATGTAAATTTTGTTCAACAGGAAGAAGGGCAACTATTTGTTAGAACCTATGAGCGTGGTGTAGAGAATGAAACTTTTAGTTGTGGCACTGGAGTAACCGCCTCTGCCTTAATTGCTGGTATAGAAAAATTAGGGGAGCAAAGAATTAATATTGAAACCTTGGGTGGAAAACTTGCAGTTAGTTTTAATAACAGAGGAGACAATATATTTGATACTATTTATTTAATGGGTCCGGGCACTTTTGTTTTTAGCGGAGCCTTAGATGTTTAAAATTTACCGAAAAAATAATTCTTATGGCCTTATTCAATGTTCGTGTTTACGGCATTTTATTAGACGAGCAAAACCGCTTATTAGTAAGCGATGAATTTGTGCGTGGAGAATACTTTACAAAATTACGAGGAGGCGGCTTGGAATTTGGCGAAGGCACTAGAGAAGGTTTAGAAAGAGAATTTGTGGAGGAGACAGGCCTAAAAGTGACCATTGGCGCTCATTTATATACTACCGATTTTTTTCAAATCTCTGCCTTCAATAAAAAGGATCAGATCATTTCTATTTATTATCTCGTGCACTCCAACGAATGCAGTAAAATAAAAACCAGCGAAAAGACTTTTGATTTTAAACCCGAACAAGTAGATGACAATACCAAGACTGCTGAATCTTTCAGATGGGTGGATTTTGAAAACTTGAATGAGGCAACGATGAGTCTCCCTATTGATAAGGTAGCCATTCAAATATTAAAACAAAGTCTCTAAACCTCATTCTCCAAACCCATGGCTTCTAATTTCATCTTTCTAGCCATTTCATGCCCAACATAATTTTCAATTCTTTTTTCTATAAACCCGATCAATGGTGTTAATACAATAGCCATGACAAACTTGTACATATAATTCACCACACAAACGGCAAGTACAGTTGACCAGCTCCATCCATTGCCAATTTTAAAGGCAATCACCAATACCACAAAGCTATCTACCAATTGAGAAACGACGGTTGAACCTGTGGCCCTCAACCAAGCCATTTTATCTCCGGTCATTTTTTTTATTTTATGAAACACATATACATCAATCAACTGGCTGACTAAAAATGCAATCAAACTTCCTAGAATAATCCACATGCCTTGGCCAAAGATGGATTCAAAAGCCAATTGCATGCTTGGCACTCCTGCTGCTGTTTTAGAGCTTACCCAGAAATCGGCAGGTGCAATATGCATAGCTAAATAAAACATTAAAAATGCATAACAAATTAAGGATACAGCGGTAATACTTATTCTTCGCACAGCCTTGGGCCCAAAATATTCATTCACCACATCGGTGATGACAAACTCTAAAGGCCACAATAATACCCCACAGGTTAAATTGAAAGAAAGATTTTTTACACCAAACAAAGTGAAATTTGCTGGTGCAATACCTAATAATTTTTCTAAGGAAAATATTTTCCCGCCAATACATTCTGCAATTAAAGCATTGGCTACAAAAAATGCGGTTATACCAATAAATAACTTGGTTGGCTTGTCTTTAAATAGCGAATGTAGGTTGCCCGTTTTTGATTGATTCATTCCTTAATATTTATGTTTACTCTTGACTAAAAAATATAGCGCCAATTTGTATACATAACATTAAGATGATTAAAATTGTTTTCCAATTTTCAACAAAATTGTTGCTCTTAGTTAGTTTTACCCAAGCCCAGGCTAAAAAAAATGCAATATTCACCCCAGGGGCCATTTCTAAGCCCAAAACTGCGAAAAAATTGATTACCCCCTCTGGTAATTTAACCCAATGAACATTCATGACCAGTAGGCTAAAAAGGTAAAAGGCATTGCAAATAATGGCCACTTTGGCAATAAAGGATAAGTTGATAATTGATGCTGGAACTTTCATTTTTATAAAATTATTTACAAGGTACTAAAATTACTGAAAAAGCCTTTTTAGTTGTAAGTTTGGCACTATAAATTAACACCTATGTTGAAGTCTATTTTTAAGTCTGCCCTCCCCCATTTATTAGCCATCGTCATCTTTGCAATCGTTGCTATCGTTTATTGCAGACCTGCCTTGGAGGGGAAAGTCTTACAACAACAAGATATTACCCAATGGAAAGGAATGGCACAGGACGCCCTTAGCTATGCAGAAAAAAATGGACATACGCCAATGTGGTCCAATAGTATGTTTGGGGGTATGCCTACTTTTCAAACTACAGGTGTACCAGGTTTTGCTTATTCGGTAGGTATGTTGGATCAACTATTCACCTTAAAATTACCCGAACCCATTAGTTTATTTTTCCTCGCTTCTCTTTGCTTTTATTTCTTAGCCCAAGTTTTAGGTTTTAATTCCATCATCAGCATCATTGGCGCCTTGAGTTATAGCTATGCTACTTATAACCCTATTTTAATTATGGTGGGGCATATCACTAAAATGCATGCCATTGCTTATCTTCCATTTTTCATTGGAGCCTTGCTATTAATTTTTCAAAAAAAATATTTATGGGGTGGCTTACTCACTGGTATTTCCACGGCCTTATTTGTAGGCGCCAACCATTTGCAAGTAAGTTACTATGGGATTATCATTGTTGCATTTATGTCTATTTTCTTTATCATTCAATGGATCAAAGAAAAAGAGTACACACATATATTTAAAACTTTTGTCACTGCATTGATCGCTGGCTTAATTGGAATTGCCGTGAATGCGCCCATCTTAATAAGTACTTATGAATATGGCAAAGAGTCCATCAGAGGCGGAAGTGCTATTGTAACAAAAGATAGTAAAACAACCGCCACTGGCTTAAACAAAGATTATGCCTTGAGTTACAGTATGTTTAAATCGGAACCTTTGGTAATGATGTTTCCCAATATTTACGGTGGCACCAGCGACCCTAATATTATAGACCCTGCCAATTCCAAAGCCATTGAAGCATTGCAACAAATGCAACCTCAGGTAGCACAACAATTGCAATCTTATCTGTCTTTATACTGGGGAGGCATAGGCTTTACCTCAGG
>CAINEG010000250.1 GCA_903847655.1 uncultured Bacteroidota bacterium | reverse complement strand
CTTACCTGTTGGGTTAATATGATACTTAATATCGTTGTTAAACAACTTAGCGTATTTCTTATATTTTGCTTTTACACGAGGAATTAAAATTTCAACAATGTCTTTTTTAATTTTCGCTAACATCTTTCCTTCTGCATCAAAATCATCGTGTTGTGTACTTACTACAATCGCGTCAATTCTTACTGGCTCGTTTTTGTCGTTGTACTCTAAGGTTACTTGAGACTTTGCATCAGGACGTAAATATTTAATCGCTTTGTTCTCTCTTCTTAAGGCAGCCAATTCAATTAGAATTTTGTGCGCTAAGTCCAAAGCCAATGGCATATAGTCTTCTGTTTCATTGCTTGCATAACCAAACATCATCCCTTGGTCACCAGCACCTTGCTCTTCTTTCTTTTTTCTATCTACCCCTTGATTAATATCGGCAGATTGTTCGTGAATCGCACTTAATACACCACAGCTATCCGCTTCAAACATATATTCACTTTTGGTGTAACCAATTTTCTTGATCACATTACGTGCAATGGTTTGAACATCTAAATAGGCTTTAGATTTTACCTCACCCGCCAATATCACTTGACCCGTAGTCACTAAAGTCTCGCATGCCACTTTTGATTGTGGATCAAAGGCTAAAAAGTTGTCGATTAAAGCGTCAGAAATCTGATCCGCTACTTTGTCTGGATGTCCTTCAGAAACACTCTCAGAAGTAAATAAATATGGCATAGATTAGTATTTAAAGTGCAAATATATAAATAAAAACAATTTGATTGAGGATCTGCTTATAAATCTGAATAATAGATATGCAGTCTCATTTTAAACTTAGAATGGGTCCCTCCACCTAATCTTACCCTTCCTATGGCTGGTTGATTGCCAATAGAAGTAGAGATATAATTGACGGTTGGTGCCAATACATTGTTTGGGTGAGGATAAACATAAGAGATTGAATCATTCACTGGTGCCAAAATTCTAAAATCAAAGATAGAATCGGAACGAGAAATAACCCCTTGCACATACCTACTAATACTAAAATTATAAGTAGCTACATTGTCATATCCACTAATGCTTTTGTAAAGGAGTTTTCCGCCAAAGCGAGCCATGGTGGCTGCATCACTAGTGCCAGTAAAATCGTTGGGCACATTTCTTATTTTTTGACTGGTGGAGTCAAAAGTGCCTAGGAATAAATACTTAGGAGGCAATAAGAATTTCTCTAAAGTATTTGAACCAATATTAGCAGGCACTTGCTCTGCAATCAACTCTGCACGATGTATGATTTTATTTTTAAACGCCTTTAATCCAGGCACTTTCATTTTAATCATAGTGCCAGGGCTTGTTTGCACATACACCAAAGAATCACTTAAAGATTTATTAGTTAGGTGCTTGGCTAATTCAGACCCTGTCGTATTTCTTTTGATAAAATTGACACGTGCATTGTTATATAAACTAAAACTAAAATTAGCCACAGCAGTATCTCTTTTATAAGAAGCACTTGTAGTTGAAGTGCTTTTATAATACAAGGCTAGTTTAGTATTCGTATCTAATAAATTAATTTGAGCCAATACATTTTTATTGGAAGCGGCATTGGCAGTTAAAGAAAAACCTGGAAAATAAATTCTTAAACTTGAGTCTGAACGATACGCATCACTTGAATCAAAATTCTTTATAAATATTTTTGCAATAGATTTATACAAAGGAATTCTAATTTGATTGACCGCTGCCTCGTATCTATTGAACACTGAATCTCTTACATGTGTGAAATCTAATGTATACGGATCTGCCAAAGCAATATCGGTTTTGATATTGTATAATTCAGGAAAATTGCTTGCGTATAATTGGTTCTCAATCATCAATGGTGTACTCGCATCTACTCTTCTTAAATTTAAAACCAAAGGCTTTGTAGAATCTCCATAATAACCTTTGTAAGACAATATTAGTACAGCTGAATCTACTTCCAAACTATCTCTGTTGCCAGGAATATAAAAAGGAAAACTACTAGGCTTTAATTGAAAAAGCATGGAGGCATTGGTAGATCCAAAAATTGCATCATCTGTGATATTCCCCACTATTTGATAATCGGAACCATAGACCCTTAAAGTATCAGGATAATCCACTGTCGTAGTGGTCATTTCCAAAACGGTATCCTTGGTATTGAAATAATCCAATGGAGGTAAAAGACCCAATCCCAATTCGGTGGTACTTACTTTAGTACATGCCGAAAAAAGTAAAACAGTAAAAGAAGCTATAAGAAAATTTCTAATTAGGTTGTTCGATGCCATGAATAATTTGTCTTTATTTGCCTGCAAGTTCGTTGTATAAAT
>CAINEG010000249.1 GCA_903847655.1 uncultured Bacteroidota bacterium | reverse complement strand
GAAATTGAATTAGCCGTTAAGGATAAGTCAGGTAAAAACGTAGCCAATATAAATAGCCTACCACTAACAAAGCAAGCTGAAAAAGTAATTAGAGTTACTGTTTTAGAAGCGAAGGCATTGAAAAGCCCAATGGTGGAAACGGAGCATTTATTATTAAGCATTCTAAAAAATAAGGAAAATATTGCCACGCAAATTTTAAACCAATTTGACGTGGACTATGATTTATTCCGAAATGAATTAGGTATGGTGGGTTCATCTCCATCTGGCCTTGATGATACTGACCGTCCTAGCAGATCAGGTCGATCATCAGAATCAACAAGATCAGAATTTTCGGATGAATCTGATGATGAATTTGATGATGATAAAAAAGGTCCATTTGGCCAGAGTACAAAGCCTAAATCGGGAACTCCTAACAAATCAAAAACCCCAGTACTTGATAATTTTGGGCGTGATATTACCAAACTTGCCGAAATGGATACTTTGGATCCAATTGTAGGTCGTGAGGCTGAAATTGAAAGAGTAAGTCAAATTTTAAGTCGTCGTAAAAAGAATAACCCGATTTTAATTGGAGAACCAGGGGTGGGTAAGACTGCCATTGTGGAAGGATTGGCACTAAGAATTGTGCAACGAAAAGTAAGTCGTGTATTGTTTGATAAACGAGTTATATCATTGGATTTAGCAGCTTTAGTTGCTGGCACCAAATACCGTGGTCAATTTGAAGAGAGAATGAAGGCCATCATGAATGAGTTGGAAAAAAATAGAGACGTAATTTTATTTATTGACGAAATACATACCATAGTTGGAGCAGGAGGAGCAAGTGGTTCATTGGATGCTTCCAATATATTTAAACCAGCATTAGCGCGTGGTGAATTGCAATGTATTGGTGCTTCAACCTTAGACGAGTACAGAATGCATATTGAAAAGGACGGTGCGTTGGATAGACGCTTCCAAAAAGTGCTTATTGAACCACCAAGTGTAGAGGATACCATTACCATCTTAAACAATATCAAATCTAAATACGAGGATTATCACAGTGTAGTGTATGATCAAGAAGCCATTGAGGCTTGTGTGAAATTAAGTGACCGTTATATGACCGACAGGTTATTGCCGGACAAAGCCATTGACGTTTTGGATGAAGTGGGTGCAAGAGTGCATTTAAAAAATATTAATGTACCACAGGATATTGTTGAATTGGAAAAGCAAATTGAGGAAATTAAGGAAGAAAAAAATAGAGTGGTGAAAAGCCAACGCTTTGAAGAAGCAGCTAGTTTAAGAGATACCGAAAAGAAATTAGGAGAAGCCTTAGAAAAAGCGAAGTTAGGTTGGGAGGAAGAAAGTAAAACAGCACGTTTCCCAATTAATGAAGAAAATATTGCCGAAGTAATTAGTATGATGACAGGCATTCCTGTGAAACGTATGGTGGAAGCGGAGACTACAAAGCTGCGCAAGATGGCCGAAGACATGAAAGGAATGGTGATAGGACAAGACGATGCTATTAGTAAAGTGGTTAAAGCCATACAGCGCAATAGAGTAGGTTTGAAAGATCCTAAAAAACCAATTGGTACTTTTATTTTTTTAGGACCAACGGGTGTAGGTAAAACTGAATTGGCACGTGCCTTGGCAAGAAATATGTTTGACTCAGAGGAAGCGTTAATTCGTATAGACATGAGTGAGTATATGGAAAAATTT
>CAINEG010000248.1 GCA_903847655.1 uncultured Bacteroidota bacterium | reverse complement strand
TCCACTCTTTTATTTTCTAAATGCTTCATGATCCCTTTTTCCTTTTCAATATCTTCATGGGTTAAGTAGATGAGCACATGGTAGTCATTTTCCTGTGCGATACGCTCAATGCCATTAATGGCCAATGAAAAATAGTTATTGGCCACTTCAGGTACCACAACGGCGATAGTTTTGCTTTTATTTCTTCTTAATCCGCTTGCAAACGGATTGGGGGTGTAGTCCATTTCCTTTGCTTTAGCCAAAACGCGCTCTTTAGTGGCATCTCCAATTTCATGGCTATCCCGTAAAGCCTTTGATACCGTTGAGATAGAAAGGTTCAATATTTTTGCTAATTGCTTTAAATTTACTGCTGCCATGGCCTTATTATACGGTTGTTTGCTTTGTTACCACTAAATTAAATGCCAATTTACTAATATTACTACATCGTTTGCGTAAATATTATAGTTTTATTGTTTTTTTGTCGATTGAATAATTCCAAATTTGTCTAAAATTTAGTAATTTTCAAATCAGTCAATTGTTTTTTTGTGCTTGCTTTAAGTGAAGGGATCTATGCACTTAACTTATTGTATTTGAACAATATAGAAACAATTAATTAAATCATTTGCTTGTTTGTTCTTCTTTTTAGTTAGATAATTTTATCTATTAAATAGGGATCATAAATGAAGTAAAAAATTAAAGATGTTTTTAAAAATTAAATTATAAAAAATGGCACAATCGGATATGTTTAGTTTGCAAGGGAAAGTAATTGTGGTTACTGGAGGTACTGGTGTATTAGGTGCAGGTTTTGTAAAAGGTATTGCAACACAGGGTGGGATTCCAATTATTTTGGGTCAGAACGTGGAGAAGGGAAATGAAAGAGTTGCAGAAGTGAAAGCGAATGGAGGTGATGCTCATTTTATTTCGGTGAATGTATTAGAAGAAGCACAATTGGTTGCTGCGAAAAATGAAATTTTAGGGAAGTATGGTAAAATTGATGGTTTGGTGAATGGCGCTGGTGGAAATATACCATCGGGGGTTTTACAACCAACGGAAGATGTTTTCAATTTGAATATTGATGGAATGAAAGATGCTTTAGTGCTTAATTTATGGGGTACCATTATTCCTGTTCAAGTATTTGGACCTGAAATTGCAAAAACAGGCAATGGAAGTATTGTGAATATTTCATCAGTGAGTTCGAAGCGTGCTATAACAAAGGTTTTAGGATATAGCATGGGTAAGGCGGCCATTGATATATATACCAAATGGTTTGCAATTGAAATGGCCAATCGTTATGGCGATAAAATAAGAATCAATTCCATTATGCCTGGATTTTTTCTTACAAGTCAAAATAAAAATTTGTTAACCAATGAAGATGGTTCGTATACGGACAGAAGGAATGCAATTATTCGTAACACGCCCTACAAACGATTTGGTCAACCAGATGAATTAATAGGCGCCTTGGTTTGGTTGTTAAGCGACGCGTCAAAATTTGTGACTGGTATGGATATTGGTGTGGATGGTGGATTCACCATTAATAGTGGAGTGTAAAAATTACATTCATTAGATGATGGCATAGAAAAGATATTTTTAAAGCCAATCATTTAATTGTCGCGAAGGATCATTGAGATTGTATTTGTTTAAATTAAAAAAGTTGAAATAAAATAATGGGAAATCATTTTTATCCTTCTTATGGGAATGTGAAAAATAGAATGGAACAAACCATGCGCTGGTATGGACCTAACGATCCGGTTTCTTTATCAGACATCAGACAAGCTGGTTGCACTGGCGTTGTTACCGCTTTGCATCATGTTCCGAATGGGGATGTTTGGACAATGGATGAAATTCAAAAAAGAATTGATTTGGTAGAAGCCGCTGGATTAAAATGGTCAGTGGTTGAAAGCTTGCCTGTGCACGAGTCCATTAAAACACAAGTCGATGGCTATTTGCAAATTATCGAAAACTATAAAATCAGTTTAAAAAATCTTGGACAATGTGGGATCAAAATTGTGACTTACAATTTTATGCCTGTCATGGATTGGACAAGAACTAATTTAGAATACCCCATGCCTGATGGTTCCTTGGCTTTGTTGTATGAAAAAGCGGCGGTCATGACGTTTGATTTATTTATTTTAAAAAGGAAGGGGGCAGAAAAGGATTATACCACTGAAGAAATAGCAATAGCAAAATATAAATTTGAAAATGCAAGTGCAGCTGAATTGGAATTGATACAAAAAAACATGATCAAAGGGTTGCCGGGAAGTGAGGAGAGCTTTACCATGGAACAATTTCAAGCAGCCTTAGACGCCTATGCAGGTATAGATGCAGAAAAATTGAGAAGCCATTTGATCTATTTTTTACAACAAGTAGTTCCGGTCGCGGAAGGGGCAGCTATTAAAATGGTCATTCATCCAGACGATCCGCCGCATGCTATTTTAGGTTTACCAAGAATTGTGAGTACTGCATCAGATATTCAAGCTTTAGCCACAGCAGTTCCCTCATTGAGTAATGGCTTATGTTTTTGTACAGGTTCCTTTGGCGTAAGGCCTGATAATAACTTACCAGAAATGGTGAAGCAGTTCGGGGACAGAATAAATTTTATACACTTGCGTAGTACAAAACGAAACGCGCAAGGAGATTTTTATGAGGACAATCATTTAGAAGGAGATGTGGATATGTATGGGGTGATTAAAGAAATTGTTCTTGTAATGCAGAAGCGTGGG
>CAINEG010000247.1 GCA_903847655.1 uncultured Bacteroidota bacterium | reverse complement strand
TAGCTGGAGAAGCAGGAGGTATTACACAACATATTGGTGCTTATGAAGTGACTTTGCCCAATGGTAAAGCCATTACTTTTTTAGATACACCGGGTCACGAAGCCTTTACGGCCATGCGTGCGCGTGGTGCGAAAGTAACCGATATCGCTATTATTGTGGTCGCTGCAGATGATGCGGTGATGCCTCAAACCAAGGAAGCCATCAGTCACGCACAAGCGGCGAATGTACCGATGATTTTTGCGGTGAATAAAATAGATAAAGACGGCGCGAATGCGCAGAAGATATATGAGCAATTGTCTCAAATGAATATTTTAGTAGAAGCTTGGGGTGGTAAATTCCAAAACCAAGAATTATCTGCTAAACAAGGATTGAATGTGGATGCTTTATTAGAGAAGGTGATTTTAGAGTCTGATTTATTAGATTTAAAAGCCAATCCAAATAGAGAAGGTTCGGGTAGTATTATTGAAGCCTCTTTGGATAAAGGACGTGGATATGTAGCCACCATCTTAGTTCAGAATGGTACATTAAGACAAGGTGATTTAATTTTATCTGGTCAGTTTTATGGTCGTGTAAAAGCGATGTTCAACGAACGTAATCAACGTATCGAAGTGGCGCCACCTTCCACCCCAGTAGTGATCTTAGGATTGAATGGTGCACCACAAGCGGGTGAGAAATTCAAAGTATACGAAGATGAAGCAGAAGCAAAAGAATTAGCGACTAAACGTGCTCAATTATTAAGAGAGCAAGGTTTAAGAACTAGAAAACATATCACATTAGATGAAATTGGACGTCGTTTGGCCTTGGGTAACTTTAAGGAATTAAACATCATCATCAAAGGTGATGTGGATGGTTCTGTAGAAGCCTTGAGCGATTCCTTACAAAAATTATCTACCGAAGAAATTGCGATCAGAGTAATTTTAAAAGGGGTAGGTCAAATTTCTGAATCAGATGTATTGCTTTCTGCAGCTTCTGATGCCATCATCATTGGATTTAATGTAAGACCTTCTATGCAAGCCAATAAATTGGCAGAAGTAGAAGGGGTGGAAATTAAATTGTATTCTATCATCTATAACGCCATTGACGAAATTAAGAGTGCGATGGAAGGTATGTTGGAGCCAAAAATTCAAGAAAAAATTGTGGCTAACGTAGAAGTAAGAGAAGTATACAAATTTGATAAAGCCACTGTTGCTGGTTGTTTTGTCTTGGATGGTAAATTAAGCAGAAACAGCAAGATTAGAATTATACGTGATGGTATTGTGGAATATCCTAAGGGAGAAGGTCAAAGTGCGGAATTAGGCAGCTTGAAGCGTTTCAAAGACGATGCCAAAGAAGTGGTGTCGAATATGGAATGTGGATTGACCATCAAAAACTTCATAGACTTGAAAGTAGGAGACATTGTAGAAGCCTTTGAAGAAGAAGAAGTAAAACGTACTTTATAAAAAATTTAGGATTTACTTTTTGGCACCCTGTGCCCACTAGTAGAACTTTGTATATTAATAAAAATATTGATGAAATTATTTAAGCTCGTATTTTCTTTTGTTTTTTTAGCCTGCGCTATTCCATCCAAAGCGCAAATAAAAAAAGTATTGGCAGATAAAATTATTGCTACAGTGGGTGATAAATTTATTCTAAAGTCTGATGTAGAAAATGCTGCTGCTGACTATAGAAGACAATATCAAGGACAAGAAGGTCTTACACCCCCTTCCAATTGTGTTATCATTGAGGGAAATTTGATTCGTAAAGCATTAGTATTGCAAGCGCAAAAAGATTCACTCAATGTAACCGAAGAAGAAGTAGAAAACGCGATCGATAGCCGTATTAGAAATTATATACAACAATTTGGTTCTAAAGAATCTTTGGAAGAAATAGCTGGTCGTTCTATCATGCAAATGAAAGAGGATTTTCGCAGTCAAATCAAAGAACAAAGATTGTCTGATCAAATGCAGGAAAAGATCGTTGATAAAATTAAAATAACCCCCAATGAGGTAAAGGCTTTTTACAACAGCATCAATGTAGATAGTTTGCCTTTGTATGAAAGCGAAGTTCAAATTATTAGTTTAGTAATGCATCCTAAGGCCAACAGAGATGTAGAAGAATATGTGATTCAACAAATGTTAGGCTATAGAAAACAAATAGAATCTGGCATCAATACCTTTGATCAGTTGGTTAAATTGTATTCTGAAGACCCTAGTGCCAAAGATAACTTGGGTTTATTTAACTTAAACCGTAACGAGAAAAATTTTGATCCAGCATTTATGGCTGGCTCTTTCAGATTAAAAGAGGGACAAATTTCTGCGCCTATTAAATCTAAATTTGGTTACCACATCATACAATTACTTTCTAGATCAGGGGATGACGCGGTGGTCAAACATATATTACGTATTCCGCCCATTACTAATGATGAGATTAAAGAAACCCAAATTATTTTAGACAGTATTAGAAAAGAGGTAGTTGCTGGCAAAATTTCTTTTGGTGAAGCAGTCAATAAAAATAGCGATGATGACGGGAGTAAATTTAGTGGTGGGGCAGTGACTGGTCGTGATGGATCTACTTATGTAAACATTGATCAGCTTGACAAAGAAATGGTGGTCTTGATTAAAAACATGAAGCCAGGTGATATTTCTCAACCTCAAGTTTATTTAGATGACCGCGGCAGAAAAGCATTAAGATTGGTTTATTTCAAAGAAAGATCTGAGCCACACAAAGAAAACTTAAAAGAAGATTACAATAAAGTTGCACAAAGAGCTTTGGAAATCAAAAAATCGAAAGCCTTAGAAACTTGGTTTAAAGTGAATGTCCCTAATTTTTTTATTTTTATTGATCCAGAATATCAAGCTTGCCCTGAATTAAAAGATTGGAATAGAGTGGCCACTGAAATGGCGACGGAAAAAGTTTATTAATATTTTCATTGAATTTTTATGCATATTGTCAGTTTTCCAAGTAATGAAAGAGGACATGTTCAATTTGATTGGTTAGATACCTACCATAGTTTTAGTTTTGGCAGTTACCATGATCCCAAAAAAGTACATTATGGGGCACTTCGTGTTTTAAATGATGATAAAATTGATGAGGGCATGGGCTTTGGAACCCATCCTCATGACAATATGGAAATTATTACCATTCCTTTGTTTGGAGACTTGCACCATCGTGACAGTACAGGCCGTGATTGCATCATTAAAGAACATGATGTTCAAATTATGAGTGCGGGTAGCGGCATTCAACATAGCGAGGTAAATCCCAATAAAGATAAAAGGGTGGAATTGTTCCAGATCTGGATTTTCCCCAAAGAGCGCAATATAACCCCTAGGTACGATCAGAAGTCTTTTCTTCCCAAGGACAGAGCAGATCAGTTGCTGACTGTTGTTTCTCCCAACGACCCTGAAACCCTAGATATCAATCAGGATGCTTGGTTGTCTTTAGGACATTTTATAAAGCCATTTTCTACGGAATATTCCTTTCATCAGGCTGGACAAGGATTGTACGCCATCTGTATCGAGGGCAATTGTACCATCGGTGGCCAAGCCCTTGGACGCAGGGACGCCGTGGGTATTAGCGGGGTGGACAAAGTAGCCATTGAGGCTGAAGCTGGCTCAGATCTTTTGCTTATTGAGATTCCTTATTTTACTTCCTAATTTTAGTTGAAAAGTTTTTAGCCTCTAATGGGTATGCAATACCGAACTGATGTAAATTTGTAGCTCTTTAAACTCCATCATGAGCGACGAAATCAAACACGAGTGTGGGCTAGCCTTCATTCGACTTAGAAAGCCACTTTCTTATTATCTTCAAAAAAGAGGGTCGGTTACCTACGGATTAAACAAGCTCTACCTTTTGATGGAAAAACAGCACAATCGTGGACAAGATGGTGCAGGTTTGGCTACCCTTAAATTAAACATAGAACCGGGCAATCCTTTTTTATACCGATTGCGCAGCAATGCGCAACAGCCCATTGCGGATTTGTTTTATAAAATTGGACTTGAAATTCAAGAGCTTGAAAAGTTTCAACCAGATATTGCAAAGCATCCAGGTTTAATGAAAGGTCATCTGCCATTTATGGGTGAGATTTTATTGGGACATTTACGCTACGGTACACAAGGCAAAAACAATCTTGAATTTTGTCATCCTTTTATCAAGCGCAATTTAGTCCCTGGAAAAAATTTGGCTCTTGCCGGGAATTTTAATTTAGTCAATACCGATGAACTTTTCGAACATATCAAAATGGATCCTGGTCCATTCGAAAAGCAAAGTGATTTGGCGGCGATGATGGAAGTGATTCATCATTTCTTAACCAATGAGGAATCCATCAATCCTAATAATCCCAATATTGCCGATGTTTTAAAGAAGGCGGTTCCTTTGTTTGACGGAGGTTTTACAGTGGGTGGCTTAGTGGGTAATGGACATAGCTTTATTTTAAGAGATGCGCATGGCATTAGACCAGCTTATTATTATATAGACGACGAAGTGATTGTAGCAGCCAGTGAGCGAGCGGCAATTAGAACTACTTTTAATGTGGCTGAAAATGAAGTCTTAGAATTAATGCCTGGCCAAGCCTTGCTAGTGGACGATGAAGGCAATTTCAAAATTGAACAAATCATAGCACCCAAAGAAAGACGTGCTTGTTCTTTTGAAAGAATTTATTTTTCAAGAGGCAGTGATGAAAAAATATACAGAGAAAGAATTGCTTTGGGCAATCATTTGAGTAAAATTGTTTTAGAGCGCATTGGCAATGATTTAAAAAATACTATTTTTTCTTACATTCCCAATACAGCTGAAGTAGCATTTTATGGTTTGGTCAAAGGCATGGAAGAATACCTCAATAAAATTAAAGTTGAAAGAATTTTAAGTTGGGGCAAGGAGGTGGATCCTGAGAAATTGGAAGCCATGATTAATCGTAAGATCAGACAAGAAAAAATTGCGATTAAAGATGTGAAACTACGCACTTTCATTACTGAGGATACCAATAGAAATGAAATGGTACAACACGTGTACGACATTACTTATGGCACTGTGCGTAAAGATGAAGACACCTTAGTCATTATTGACGATAGTATTGTAAGAGGCACTACTTTAAAAGAAAGCATCATCCGAATGTTGTCTCGCTTGGGTCCTAAAAAAATAATTGTAGTTTCCTCTGCCCCTCAAATAAGATATCCCGACTGTTATGGTATTGATATGAGTAAGATGAACGACTTTATTGCTTTTAGAGCAGTGATTGCTTTATTGAATGAGAAGGGGATGGCTAATATTATTGACGAGACTTATCAAAAAATAATAGCCTTAGAGAATTGCAATGAATTACATACTGAAAATGTGGTGCGTCAATTATACAAACCATTTAGCCCTGATGAAATCTCAGAAAAAATTGCACAATTAATTACACCTGAAAATATTAAAATACCCGTAGAAGTTATTTATCAAACAATTGAGGCTTTACACGATTGTTGCCCCACCAATACCGGGGATTGGTACTTTACAGGGAATTACCCCACACCAGGAGGCAATAAGGTTTGCAATAAAGCCTTTAAAAATTATGTTGAAGGGAAAAATGTGAGAGGGTATTAGTTAGACTCTATAACAAATGGCGTTAATATTCATGCCCGCACCCACAGAGGCGAATATGACTACGTCTCCTTTATTCAACTCGTGTTCCTTGTATTTGCCATGTTTGACCATATCATATAAAGTAGGAATAGTGGCTACCGAGCTATTGCCTAAATCATGGATACTCATAGGCATCACATTTGCTGGAATATCTTTGATGCCATATAATTTAAACAAGGCTTTAATAAAACCTTCATCCATTTTTTCGTTGGCTTGGTGCAAAAAGAATTTTTTTACTTCATGAATGTCTACGCCTGCCTTTTCAATACACTCTTTCATGGCAATAGGCACGTTCTTAATGGCATACTCATATACCTTGCGCCCCTTCATCTTTATATACCTTGTAGCTTCTTCTCCTTCTGGATGGTAAGACTTGCCTAAGTACAAGAAATAGGTTTCATCCATGCAATGGCTTTGTACACTGCTTGCTAAAATACCACTAGTGGCATCGGTTGAATTTTCTACAATACAGGCACCGGCACCATCACTAAAAATCATGCTGTCTCTATCATGTGGATCCACCACACGACTCAAGGTTTCGGCGCCTATCACCAAACATCTTTTGGCTAAACCAGATTTAATAAAGGAATCGGCTTGAATTACGCCTTGAATCCAACCTGGACAACCAAATAAGATATCATAGGCAACACAGCTTGGATTGCGTATGCCCAATAAATTTTTTACCCTTGAAGCAATGGCTGGAATGGTATCCGATTGAATGGTGCCTGCTAATACATTGCCAAAATTATGTGCAACAATTATTTGATCAATGGTTTCTGGATCAATGCCTGCATCTTTGATGGCTAGTTCGGCAGCCTTAGTAGCTAAGTCGGAAGTGTTTACATTTTTTTCTGCATACCTCCTTTCATAAATACCAGTAATGTCTTTAAATTTTTCGAATATTTCGGCATTGGGGGTAATAATTTTTACCCCATCTTCTCCATAAAAACTATGTGCATTAAAAGCGCTGTTGGAGATAACCACTCCAGGTATATAACTGCCTGTTCCAGTAATTATTGTAGCCATTTTACTAAGTTAGGTATTTTAAAATAAATCTATAGGTATTTGTCCCCTTTGTGACGTTTAACTTCTGCCACATATTCTTTAATAGATTGTTCTTTTTCTTTGCTGCAAATAAGCAAAACATCTTTAGTATCAACAATAATAAAATCATCTACACCTTGAACCACTACCAACTTATCTTTAGGCGCATTAATCATACACTTGGTCGCATCAATCACAATCACATTGTCAGAAGCTACGGCATTGCCAAAATAATCTTTTTCCATATTGTCATAAGCGCTATTCCAAGTACCTAAATCGCTCCAGCCAAAAGAGGAAGGCAGTACATACACATTATCGGCTTTTTCCATAATGGCGATATCAATAGAAATATTAACGCATTGAGGATATATTTTTTGAATAGATTGTTTTTCTGCAGCTGTATTAAAATTTTCTTTTTCCTGATCAAACAATTCAAACATTTCAGGTTGGTATTTTTCAAAAGCTTTTAATATAGTACTTGCTCTCCAGGCAAAAATACCTGCATTCCATAAGAAGTCGCCACTGGCTAAAAATGACTCCGCAATTTCATGGGTAGGTTTTTCCGTAAATGTTTTTACTTTATAGACACCACTACTTACTTCCAAGCCCTCGAATTGTATGTAACCATAGCCAGTATTAGGGTTGCTTGGCTTGATACCAAGGGTAGCCAATGCATTGATGTTGGCTACAAAATCGAGTGCTTTTTCTACAATTTTTTGAAAATTTTCTTGCTCTAAAATTAAGTGATCACTTGGGGCTACAATGAAAGTAGCTTGAGGATCTTTTTGTGCTAATTTAAAAGATATGTAGGCGATACAAGCGGCCGTATTTTTCTTACTAGGTTCTGCCAGAATGTTTTCCACTGGTAATTGAGGCAATTGTTTTTTTACAATCTCAACATATTCTTCTGAAGTAACAATGAAAATATTTTCAGCAGGTATAAAAGGGAGGTACCTTTCATAGGTCCATTGAATTAAAGTCTTGCCTGTATTTAAAACGTCTAAAAACTGTTTGGGAAATCCTGTTCTGCTCATGGGCCAAAATCTACTTCCAATCCCGCCAGCCATGATGGCTACATAATGATGTTTGTTTTGCATGCGCAATGGTATTTATAAAATTCCTTCTTTCATTAAATCGTGGATATGTATCATGCCAATGTATTTATTTTCGGCGGCTACGATCAATTGACTGATATCGTGTTGTTCCATAATGGCCAAGGCTTCTACCGCCAAAGCATTTGGATGGATGGTGATCGGCGCTGCATGTGCAATGTGAGCGGCAGTTAAATTGGTTAAGCTACTGTGTTGTTCCAACATGCGTCGAATGTCTCCATCTGTAATGATGCCTATTACATTTTCTTTTTCATCAATTAATACAGCCGCACCCAATCTATTTTTTGAAATGGTGACAATCACTTCTTTCAATGAAGTTGTTTTTTCAACCGAAGGTTTTGGATTCACTTGTGCAATTTGTCCAGTGGTCAAGGTCAATCTTTTTCCTAAGTTTCCACCAGGATGATATTTTGCAAAATCAGTGGCTTTAAATTCTTTGATCTCCATTAAGCACATGGCCAACAAATCCCCCATCACCATTTGAACCGTAGTAGAAGAAGTGGGGGCTAGATTATGCACGCAGGCTTCTTTGGCAACGGTGGTATTTAAGACGAAGTTTGCTTCCTTGGCTAAATAACTATCCATATTGCCCACCATGGCCACCAATGTATTTCCAAATTGTTGAACCAGTTGTACTAAATTTTTTATTTCAGGACTCTCTCCACTTTTACTAATAATCAAAACAATGTCTGAAGGATGAATCATGCCTGAATCGCCGTGTATGGCATCGGCTGCATGTAAATACAAGGCAGCAGTTCCAGTAGAGTTTAAAGTGGCCACTATCTTTTGAGCGATGATGGCAGTTTTGCCAATACCACTAATTACCAATCTGCCCTTGGAAGCATAAATGGCTTTGACTACTTCCACAAATGCAGGGTCAATATTTGCATGCAATGCATTTACTGCGGCTGCTTCAATGTCAAGGGTTCTTTTTGCAATTGCAATAATTCTTTGGTCCATAGGCGGTGTAAGAAGCAGCAAAGTTAATGTTTCATCCACATTGATACCCTATTTTTCAAAAAGCTTTGTTTTTTTGCAAAAATTTGATCTAGATTAAACAATACTGAATTATTTTCGTTAACTTATATACCAACTTAGACAGAATCAGTTGATTTTAAGATAATTACAAATGCCTGCCCCTAAAAAAACCACAAAAAAAGCCTCCTTCACAGCTACAAAGGTGAGTCCTTTTAGTAAAGCAGCCATTTTAAAGTCGCTGGAGCAATATTTTGGGTTTACCAATTTTAAAGGAACTCAAGAAAAGGCCATTGATGCTTTATTGAGTGGCAGAGACACTTTTGTCATTATGCCCACCGGTGGGGGTAAAAGCTTGTGCTACCAATTACCAGCCTTGATGCTGCCTGGCTGTGCTATTGTGGTTTCTCCATTGATTGCCTTAATGAAGAATCAAGTAGACCTGGTAAGAGGCTATAGTGAAAATGATGAAGTGGCCCACTTTCTAAATTCTTCTTTAAATAAGGGTCAGATCAAAGAAGTTAAAGCCGATTTATTAAGTGGCAAAACAAAACTATTGTATGTAGCCCCCGAAACTTTAACCAAGCAAGAAAATCTTGATTTTTTTAGTGACTTAAATGTTTCCTTTTTTGCGGTAGATGAAGCCCATTGTATTTCTGAATGGGGCCATGATTTTAGGCCTGAATATAGAAGACTCAAGGAAATGATGGAGGAAATAAATGCCAGTGTGCCCATTATTGCATTAACAGCCACAGCCACGCCTAAAGTGCAAAGCGATATTGTCAAAAACTTAGCCTTACGTGACCCTGAAGTTTTAATTTCTTCTTTTAACAGAGCCAATTTATACTATGAGGTACAACCTAAAGTAAAAAAAGAAGTAACGGTTAAAAGTATTGTTCGTTACATCTCTCAACACAAAGGAAAAAGTGGAATTATTTACACCTTGAATAGAAAGACCACCGAAGAATTGGCCGACTTATTGAAAGCCAATAAAATTAAAGCGGTAGCTTATCATGCGGGCTTGGATCAAAAATTAAGGGCAGACAGACAGGATCAGTTTTTGAATGAAGATGTGCAAGTGATTGTGGCGACCATTGCTTTTGGCATGGGCATTGACAAGCCAGACATTCGATTTGTGATTCATTATAATATTCCTAAATCCATTGAAAATTATTATCAAGAAACAGGTCGTGCAGGCAGAGATGGCTTAGAAGGGAACTGCATATTATATTATTCACATAAAGACGTTTCCAAACTCGAACATTTTTTAAGAGACAAGCCACTCAATGAAAGAGAAGTAGGTGCACAATTGATTGATGAAACGGTGGCCTTTGCAGAAAGCGGTGCTTGCAGAAGAAGAAGCCTATTGCATTATTTTGGCGAGGCTTGGGAAGATACCAATTGCGGCCATTGTGACAATTGTTTGAATCCTAAAGAAAAAATGGAAGCCAAGGATCAATTGGTTCAATTGTTAAAAGTGATTGAGGCTTTGAATGAACGCTTTGTGGCAGATTATGTAGTACAAGTCATAGAAGGAGAATATACGCCACAACTAGGTTTGTATCGACATGAGCAATTACCTGTCTTTGGAATTGGCAAGGCCTACGATAAATTATTTTGGAATAGCATGGTACGTCAAGCGATGTTGGATACCATGATAGAAAAAGATATTGAAGAATATGGCTTATTAAAAATAACAGCTAAGGGGCATAAGTTTTTAAAAAAACCTGCTAGTTTTAAAATGGTATTGAACAATGTTTTTGATGATGCCAATGCAGAAGATGAGGAACAAGAGGGGCCGGATGGCGCAGGCACCACCGACGATGTATTGTTTGAAATGCTTAAAGAATTAAGACAAAAAGAAGCCAAAAAAATAGCCTTGCCTCCATTTGTTATTTTTCTAGAAACTTCTTTGCAAGACATGGCCACTTTGTATCCTACTACTTTGGAAGAATTAGAGAGATGTCAGGGTGTGAGCAAAGGTAAGGCCATCAAATACGGCAAGCCTTTTGTAAAAATGATTGAACAATATGTAGAAGAAAACAATATTGAAAAGCCGGATGATTTTGTGATGAAGTCGGTGGCCAATAAATTCAATCATAAAATTTACATCATTCAAAATGTAGACAAAAAAATTCCTTTAGAAACCATTGCTAAAAATAAAGATTTAAAATTAGAAGCATTATTAGAAGAAATGGAAACCATTGCCGCCAGTGGGACTAAATTAAATTTAGACTATGCCATTGATGAATGGCTAGACGAATATGACCAAGCAGAAATTTTAGAATATTTCAAAAACTGCGAAACTTCCTCTTTACAAATTGCACAAGAAGAATTAAGCGAGAACAACTATTCCTGGGAGCAGTTAAAAATAATGCGCATTAAGTTTTTAAGTGTCGTAGGTAATTAATTAGTGTAATTGTTCGTACTTAAATAGGCATTCAGTCTTTCCGCCACATTTTTTCTTACACTCATATAATAAAAGTTGTAATCTACAATGTGGTAATTTTCCGTTTTATATAGAAAGCTACCAAAAAAATGAGGCTTTTCTGTCCATAAGACACCACCATGGTTGGTGGCACCTACAACATTGGGAATTATTTTATTAAAGTTATACAATATAGCACCTTCGTTTTGATATCTATCCACTTTAGTAACATTATTAGTCCAGGACAGTGGGTTGGTGACAATGGCTGTATATTTTTCTTTCTTTACAAATTCAGTTACAAAGCCTTCATGAAAAGTTCTCCAAGAACAAATACATCCTGTTTCATTGGGCTTTTCGCAGGCTTTGATTGAAGTATAAATAGCAGGATCAACTGGCATACCCACTAAATAAGCCACTACTAATTTTTTGCTTAATGGTTTACCATCAAAAAATTCTTTCAATAATCGAATGGCATGGGTGGAACCTTGACTATGCGAAGCAATAATAATAGGTCTTCCATTATTGTAATGCGCCATATAATATTCAAAAGATTTTTTTACATCATCATAGGCTAAGTCAAAAGCAGCCAGCGCATAGCCGGTATCTACTTTATTATTGGGTGTATAAGATTTAATATTCGCTTGACGATACCTTGGTGCAAAAATTCTACCCGCTTCATTGAAAATAGAAGCTTGATTAAGAACTACATAATAATCTGTGGTAAGATTGGTTTTATAGTCATTTAAAGTAGCAGACCAACCGTAGGGCCTTGTCGTATCTAAATAGGTAGTAGGATGCACAAAAAATACATCTATATTGGAATTAGGGTGGTAACTAGCCTTTAACGGCGCAGGTACGCTGTCTGAAGGATCCTGCTTATCGGGATGTGCTGACCAATATTGCAAATTGCTGTAATCAGGCACTTCTTGGTATTTTTCTTGAGCGTAGACTGCTTCTAATTTTGTTAAATTGCTTTGCGCGCAACTACTCAAAATAAACAAGGCGATAATGGGTAAAAAGAATTTCATAGTATAGATAGTTCAATGCTTTTAATAGAAGACGCAAAGGTATAAAATGTAATTAACATGAATCAAGTTAACTTGAGGCTGCTGCTCCATTCTAAGACTGTTTATTTAGTATTTTGTTTAATGATAATTGGGTTAAATACCCTAAAAATTAATTATTTTTAGGGGGTTAGCATTCTCTATTTGAAATTAATTATTTGAAATTACTACGCCATATCCCCTTTCTGATTGCTGTTCTAAAGCACAGTGTTACTGCTTTTGGGGGGCCTCAGGTGCATTTAGGGTTGATGCAATACCGTTTTGTGGATCAGCGAAAGGATCTAAGTGCTGAAGAATTGATGGAGTACAATGCCTTTTGTCAACTTTTGCCTGGCGCTTCTTCTACCCAAACCATTGTATTAATTGCGTTCAAAAGAGGAGGCATTTGGTTGGCCTTACTTAGTTTATTGGTTTGGATTTTGCCGGCCACTATTTTAATGGGGCTAGTCGCTATTTTGTATAGTTATTTTGATTTGAAACAAGAATTAAAAAGTTTAAGCTTGCTGCAACCCATGGCCATTGGGTTTATTGCTAGTGCTACAATTGTATTGTATAAGAAAGCCATCAATAGTCCTATCACCAAGATTATTTTTATTTGTACAAGCTTACTTATTCTATTCAGCTTTAAAAATCCCTGGGCCATTCCAATAGTCATTGTACTTGCTGGTGTGGCCACCAATTTTAGCAAAAAAAGAATTCCCAATGATGGGGCGGCACCTAAACAAATAAAATGGAGTGGGTTAATTATTTTTAGTGTTCTTTTTGTCATTGCTGGATTTTTATCTGAGCAGGCCTCTCGTCAAAATTGGACTTACCACAAAGCATTTAATTTATTTGAAAACAATTATCGATTTGGCACTTTGGTGTTTGGAGGAGGAGATGTATTGATGCCCATGATGTATGAGCAATATGTAGCAAGACCTAATTCTGAACACATAAAAAAAAGTAAAAGAGAAGTACTGAAAATTTCTAAAGAAGCTTTTCTAACTGGTTCGGGCATAGTAAGGGCCATGCCAGGTCCAGTATTTTCAGTAGCTAGTTTTACAGGTGCTTTGTTGTTAAATGACAAAGGCATGGCTTGGCAAATGGCAGGTGCTTTTATTGGCAGCATTGGCATTTTTTTGCCTAGCTTTTTTATTGTTTTATTTTTCTTTCCGATTTGGCAAAACCTAAAAAAGTATGCCATTTTTTATAGGTCTTTGGAAGGAATATATGCAGCAGTAGTAGGCATTATGCTTGGCGCTACGCTCTATTTTATCAAAGACATTGTAGTGGAGTTGGATCAATTTAGTACACTCAATTTAATAAGCTATGTATTTGTTTTTGTGACCAGTACTTACCTCATCTATGCGCACAAATTGGCCTCCCAGTGGATTGTACTACTCACCATTGGGTTAGGTTATTTAACTACTTTAATTTAATGCTATTAAAAGGTAAAAACCTGTTAATTGTAGCCACTTAGGGCTGAATTTAAGGGTAGCTTTCTTAATATTGCACTTGACATGAACTTAAAGCGATCCCTCTTTTTATTTTTATTGGTTGTTTTGTTTTCCAAAACAGAAGCACAAAATTTAATTGTCAGTGGAACTGTTTTTGATATTTCAGGAAGACGACCCATTGAGTCAGTCATTGTCTATAGCAACAACAATCATGCTTTTACTGATTCAATAGGCAGGTATAGTATCACTGTTAAAACAAAGGATTCCATTTGGTTTTCTTTATTTGGTAAGAATACACATAAGTATCCATTAGATACCGTCGAAGACTTGCGTAATTTTAATGTAATGATTCATGTAACAGGTTTTGATTTACCAGAAGTGCGTGTAAGAAATAGTTATTACAAATTGGATTCTATCCAAAACAGAAAAGACTATGCTCAATTTTTCAATTACAGAGCCCCGGGCATTCGTTTAGGGGGAGGCAATCAACAATTATTTGGCCCTAGTGGCTTAACGATTGGGTTGGACTTGGATGAAATCATCAACATGTTTAGAGTAAAGCGCAATAGAAATTTGCAATTCTTACAAGCTAGACTTTTGAAACAAGAACAAGAGAAATATGTACAATATCGTTTTACCAAGCGTTTTGTAATCAAGTTAACCCGTTTGGAGGGCGCGCAGTTGGATAACTTCATGGAATATTGTAGGCCTTCCTATGAAGTACTTGGCTTGCTGAATGACTTAGAATTAGGCTATTATATTCAAAAAAAATTCCAAGCCTTCAAGGGACAACAGTAAGCTTCATTTAAGCTTATGGCCACTCATCTATATTATTTCCCTAAAAAGCATATTTTGGTTATCTTCAAGCCCTAAAATCAATCACTTTGAGAAAGATATCCATTTTAGCTATTGCTTGCTTTTTTACAGCCTTTGGGTGTAAGGAAAAGTCAAAAGCTTTCGATAAGTTTAATGCCAATGCCCCTGTGACGGTGGATGTGGCGATTGCTGCTAGCCAAAAAGTGGACAAAGTGGTGGAAGTCAATGGTTCAGTGGCTGCAACAGATTATGTGGAATTACATCCTGAAACCAATGGTCGTGTGGTTTTCTTACAAATTCCTGAGGGAAAAATTGTTCAAGCGGGAACAGTGTTGGCAAAATTAAACGATGCAGATTTACAAGCTCAGTTGGAAAAAATTAAAGTACAATTAGAACTGGCCAATATCAATGAGCAAAGAAATTTACAATTGTTAAAAGTCAAAGGCATCAACCAAAGTGATTACGATATATCATTGCAACAAGTAAAAAGTTATAAAACAGATTTAGCCTATACGCAATCCTTAATAGACAAGACTATTGTTCGTGCCCCATTTACCGGGCAATTGGGATTGAGACAAATTAGTTTAGGTGCCTTTATCAATACCAGTTCTACCATTGTGACCTTGCAAAAAACAGACCATTTAAATATTGATTTTACCTTGCCTGAAATGTATGCTCGTTATGTTAAAGTGGGAAAGAAAGTCAAATTAGAAGGTATCACCGAAACCAATCAAAAATTAACGGCTACTATTTTTGCCATTGAGCCACAAATTATCGCTTCTTCTAGAAATATAAAAGTACGTGCATCATTGCAAGGTAAAATGTTACCTGGTGCTTATGTAAAAGTTTATTTAAGCGACAATGTTCAAAAACCTTCCATACTTGTTCCTGCCAATGTGCTTATTCCTGAATCTAAAAACAAACAGATTGTATTGGTTAAAGGAGGCATTGCAAATTTAGTAGAAGTGGAGACTGGTTATAGGACAGCCACTTCTGTAGAAATTACAAAAGGAGTCAATGTGGGTGATACCATAGTCATAGCCGGTATGTTGTTTGTTAGAAATGGCAATCAAATCAAAATAGGCAAAACCATTTCTATTTTAGACATTGCAAAATAGCCCCATTAAATAGTAATATTAGATGAATATATCTGAACTTTCTTTAAAGCGTCCTGTACTTGCAACGGTAATGAACATTGCTATTGTAATTTTTGGATTGGTAGGTTTTTCCTTCTTGGCTTTAAGAGAATATCCTGCCATTGATCCTCCGATTGTAAATGTGATGACTACCTATACAGGAGCCAATTCAGAAGTCATTCAAAGCCAAATCACTGAACCGCTTGAAAAATCAATCAATGGAATTCCAGGTATTAGAACCATTAACTCTTCTAGTTCGGTAGGTTCTTCAAATATCACAGTAGAATTTAATTTAGGGGTAAATTTAGAAACCGCCACTAATGATGTTAGAGATAAAGTAAGTCAAGCCTTAAGAAATTTGCCTCAGGACATTGATGCGCCTCCCATAGTATCTAAAGCAGATGCCAATGCCGACTTTATTTTAATGATGACTTTAAGAAGCAAAACAAAAAGCGCTTTGGAATTAACAGAGTACGCTGAAAATGTTTTGCAACAAAGATTTCAAACCATTGATGAGGTAAGCAGTGTGGGGGTTAGAGGCAAGCGTTTTTCCATGCGCATTTTTCCCAATCCAGATTTATTGAATGCCTATGGCATTGCTTTTAATGATATACAAACTGCTTTAAACAAAGAAAACATTGAACTGCCAGCTGGAAAAATTTATGGTCAAAAAGCAGAATTCATTATCCGAACCCTAGGTAGATTAACTACCGAATCTGATTTTAGAAATATCATTTTAAAACAAGATGCTACTGGGATAGTAAGATTAGGGGATATAGCAAAAGTCGAGTTAGGTCCAGAACAAGAAGATCAAGGTGTTTATTTCAATGGAGTACCTGCTGTTATGATTTCTTTGTCTCCACAACCAGGCGCCAATTATATTAAAATAGCGGATGAGTTTTACAAGCGATTAGAAGAGGTGAAAAAGAGCAATAAGTCTGATATTGAATTTGCAGTGCCTATTGACAATACAAAAAGTGTAAGACGAGCTTTGCAGGAAGTGAGGGAGACTATTTTTATATCCTTTGCACTAGTAGTACTCGTTATCTTTTTCTTTTTCAGAAACTGGCTAATTGCCATTAGGCCTTTGATTGATATTCCCATTTCCTTGATTGCCACTTTCTTTATCATGTACATCGCAGGATTTTCAGTCAACGTATTAACCTTGTTGGCCATTGTACTTGCTACAGGCTTGGTGGTGGACGATGGAATTGTGGTCACGGAAAATATTTTTAGAAAACTAGAAGAAGGTTTGCCTTTAAAAGACGCGGCACGTGAAGGAAGTAAAGAAATTTTCTTTGCTGTTATTTCTACCTCCATTACTTTGGCGGTGGTATTCATGCCAGTGATTTTTCTACAAGGATTCGTTGGTTCTTTATTTAAAGAATTCGGGGTAGTAGTGGCCAGTGCTGTTTTAGTTTCTGCCTTTGTATCCTTAACCATCACACCGGTATTAAATGTCCACTTAAATAGAAAGGATGGCAAGCAAGGTAAATTTTATGAGCGAACCGAGCCCTTCTTTAAGGGCTTAGAAGCTGGCTATAAAAATTTATTGACCAAATTTATAAGTGTCAGGTGGGTCGCATGGGTGATCATTGTAGTTTGTATTGGAATGATTTTTCTTATAGGTAAGAATATCCAAACCGAATTAGCACCCATTGAAGATAAGGGTATGGTTAGAATTACTTTATCTGCTCAAGAGGGTACTAGTTATGAAGACATGAAAGGCAACTTGTTAAAAAACATTAGAATGATGCAGGATTCGATTCCTGAGCAAGCTTTCACTTGGGGCAGTGTGCCAGGCTATGGTGGCAGTAGCGGCAATAGCTCTGCCTCTGGAAGAATTGGTTTTGTGCCTATTGAAAACAGGACAAGATCGCAATCTGAAATTGTAACGGATCTAAATAAAAGGTTTAAGAAATTCAAAGATGTCAGAATATTTTCCATCGAAGAACAAACCATCTCTGTGGGAATGATGTCAAGGGGCTCCTTGCCTGTTCAATTTATTATTCAAAACTTAGATTTTGCAAAAATTCAATCGGTCATCCCTAAATTTTTAGAAGCGGCAAGAAAAGACAAAACGTTTCAAAATGTGGATGTCAACTTAAAGTTCAATAAACCAGAATTTGATCTAAATATTGATAGAATGCGTGCCAGAGATTTAGGTTTAACCACCTACGATGTTTCTCATGCATTACAGTCTGCTTTTAGTGGTGCTCGTTCTGCCTATTTCATCATGAACGATCGACAATACCAAGTAATTACACAAGTGGTTAGAGGAGATAGGGCCACCCCTACTGATATTAATAAAATTTATTTAAGAAATAACAAAGGGGAAAGCATTCCTATTTCAAGTGTTTTAAAATTAGAAGAAAATAGTAATCCTCCGAACTTATATCATTACAATAGATTTAATGCAGCAACAATTTCCGCTTCCTTGTCAGAAGGCAAGACCATTGGGGATGGAGTGAATGCCATGAATAAAATTGCCAAGGATTTATTAGACGAAAGTTTTCAAACCGCTTTAAGTGGTCCTTCTAGAGATTTTGCAGAAAGCTCTTCTAATATTGCTTATGCTTTATTGTTAGCACTTATTTTAATTTATTTGGTATTGGCTGCGCAATTTGAAAGCTTTAAAGATCCGTTTATCATTATGTTGACGGTTCCATTGGCCATTGCGGGCGCCTTGTTGTGCTTATGGTTATTTGGACAAACCTTAAATATATTCTCAGAAATTGGTATTATTATGCTGATTGGCTTGGTGACTAAGAATGGTATTTTGATTGTTGAATTTGCCAATAAGAAAAGAGCAACCGGATTAAGTTTAAAAACTGCTGTATTGGAAGCTGCTGCACAACGTTTCAGACCTATCTTGATGACTAGTTTGGCCACAGCCCTTGGGGCATTACCCATTGCGATTAGTTTAGGTGCTGCAGCTACTAGCCGTAAACCTTTGGGGACAGTGGTGGTAGGTGGACTTATCTTTTCGCTCATACTAACTTTATTTGTGATTCCTGCCGTATACACTTATTTGTCAGGCAAGAAAGATCATGTAGAACAGGAGTAAAATGAGCCAATAGAAGTTTATCTTTAAGCATGTTACAAAAAACAAATCATTGGATTTTTCTTTTAGCCATTCTTCTAAGTTTGACTGCTTGTAATTTTTCAGCCCCTAGTTCAGAGGCAGATTCAAGTTGGGCATTCAATAATTTTATAAAATTAGATTCGGTCAATCCAATCTTAACACCAGATAGTACTAGTAGTTTCTTTTGTCCCATTCAAAACACAAATACAAAATGGGAATCAAAAAATGTATTGAATCCAACGGCCTTGGTGAAGGATGGCAAAGTATATTTAATTTATAGAGCACAGGACAGCGCCATGACTTCTCGTTTGGGTTTGGCCATTAGTGAGGACGGCATTCATTTTAAAAAAACTGGCCAGCCTATTTTTTATCCAGCCAAGGATTCCTTTTATAAATATGAATGGAAAGGTGGGGTAGAAGATCCACGCATTGTTAGTATGCCTGGAGGTGGTTATTTTTTAACTTATACTTCTTATGATGGCAAAACGGCACGCTTGTGTTTTGCGACTAGTTTAGATTTAATGCATTGGGAAAAAAGAGGCCCTGTTTTAACCTCAGCAAAATACATCAATGCCTGGTCTAAATCGGGGGCGGTAGTAGTGGAAAGAATAGGAGAAAATATGGTAGCTAAAAAAATCAATGGAAGGTATTGGATGTATTTTGGCGATACCGATTTATTCATGGCCTCTTCCACCGATTTATTGCATTGGGAAGCTTTAGAAAATGAAGAAACAAAAAAACTGGTTTCTGTTTTAGCACCACGTGCAGGATTTTTTGACAGTCGTTTAGTGGAACCAGGCCCTTATGCTTTGTATACCCAACAAGGAATTGTTTTAATCTACAATAGCAGCAATGCTGCAAACAACAACGATGAAAATTTGCCCAAATTTACTTATGCTGCAGGCCAAGCTTTGTTTGATACGAGAAGCCCTTATCAATTAATAGACCGATCTAAAAATTATTTTATTCATCCCGATAAAGGCTATGAGCTTGTTGGAGAAGTGAACAATGTTTGTTTTGTAGAAGGTCTAGTGTATTTTAAAAATAAGTGGCTATTGTATTATGGTACGGCCGATTCAAAAATTGCCATGGCCATTGCGCAGCCTTAAGGAGGATTGCTTTGGTTAAAAAATTATTTTTCTGTAACTTAAAGTTTAAATTGCGTGTATGTCCAACCAACGATTTCTTTCTCTAGATGTATTTAGAGGGATGACCATTTGCCTTATGATCATTGTAAATACCCCAGGTGATGGTGCTGCTACTTTTGCTCCATTCTTACATGCCAAATGGGATGGTTTTACGCCAACAGATTTAGTTTTCCCTTCCTTTTTATTTGCGGTGGGTAATGCCATGAGTTTTGTTTTACCGAAATGGGAAAAGTTGAGTAGCTCAACGGTGCTTTTTAGAATAGTCAAAAGAACCGCGCTTATATTTTTATTAGGTTACTTAATGTATTGGTTTCCATTTACTCGACCAATAAGCGATACGCGTATTTTGGGGGTGCTTCAAAGGATAGCGCTTTGTTATGGCTTTGCCTCTATTATAGCATTTTACATGCATGAGCGTGTGGTGATGATATTATCTGCGTTGCTCTTGATTACTTATTGGTATATCAGTATGTCCTATGGCGCACCTGCCGATCCATTAAGCATTACAGGCAATGCGGGCATTACTTTTGACAAGTGGTTCATGGGAGAAACTCATATGTACCATGGGGAAGGTTTTGCTTTTGATCCAGAAGGTTGGGTGAGTACCTTGCCAGCTATCGTGAATGTTTTGATTGGCTTTATCGTTGGAAAATTTATTCAGGAAAAAGGGAAGACCTATGAAGGGCTGACCCATTTATTAATGTGGGGTGCAGGCTTTGTATTTCTTGCATTTATGTGGAATTACCAGTTTCCCATCAATAAAAAATTATGGTCAAGTTCATTTGTCTTGTTAACGGTGGGTTTGGACATGATCATTATCGCCACCATCATCTATCGAATAGAATTGCACCACCAACATCAATTTGCTAGCTTTTTTGAAATTTTTGGCAAAAACCCCTTGATTATTTATCTATTTTCTGAGCTGATGGTCTCTGTGCTTTACCTCTTTAAAGTGGGGGATCAATCCTTATTTGCGTGGATTTATCAAAATAGCTTTGCTCATTTGGCCACTTATTGGGCCTCTTTGGCCTTTGCTATTTCTTTTATGTTGGTTTGCTGGCTATTGGGTTATATATTAAATAAATATAAAATATATAT
>CAINEG010000246.1 GCA_903847655.1 uncultured Bacteroidota bacterium | reverse complement strand
ATTGCTTTGTCCCTATTAGAAACAAAGGCACAAGTTTTGCCTCGTTTGGTTAAAACAAGTATCCATCCCAAAACTTCTTTTGTAAAAGATACCACCCCAACCATTGATGCTCCTCCTGTTAGCAACAATGAAGTGGGCGGAAAAATAATTGAATTTTTATCTGCAGAAACCTACAGTATTAAAAAAATAGACAGCATGGATTTTTTGGTCTTTGTAGGACATGTAAAAATTAGACAAGGTAAAACCTTACTTTATGGGGATAGTTTAATTTTAAATTCCACCAAAAATACCCTGGAAGGATTTGGACATATTCATATTAATGATGCCGACAGCGTGCATACCTATGCAGATTACTTAAAATATTTAGGGTCTATCAAAAAAGCATTCTTGCGAAAAAAAGTAAAACTCACCGATGGCAAAGGAATTCTCACTACCGATTCCTTAGACTACGAAGTGTCCACCAAAACAGGCGTATTTAAAAAAGGGGGGAAATTAGTGAGAGAAAAAACTATCCTTACTAGTAAAGAAGGTGTTTATTATGGAGAAACCAGGGATGTTATTTTCCGTAATAAAGTTGAATTACATGACTTAGAAAATCAAATCATCACCGATACCCTAGAATACAATACTTATTCTCAAGTGGCTAACTTTATTAGCCCAAGTAAAATAATCACAGGTCCTAGAACCATTACCACTAGCAATGGCAATTTCAATACTGGTTTAAAACAAGGGTATTTGTATGACAGGTCTTTTATAGATGATAGTACTTATCATTTCATTGCAGATGAAATGGCAGTGGATGACTCAGTAGGTACCGGATTATTTAAGGGCAATGCCTTTTACCAATCAAAGGATAGTTTAGGTTTTGATTTGACAGCAGGCAATATTAAAACCAATAAAATAACAAGTGTATTGTTCGCCACCGAACATCCTTTGTTAATGATCAAACAAAAAAATGACACCTTATATATTTCTGCAGATACTTTACATACAGGCAAAATTTCCGATTTGACTAGATCAATACCTAAAGCCAGGGACAGTATAGGCATACTCAAAGACACTAGTTTAAACAAATATTTCGAGGCCTACCACCATGTGAAAATTTATTCTGATTCCTTGCAAGGCAGGGCCGATAGTTTGTTTTATTCTATGAGCGACTCTACCATTAGATTATTGACCAACCCCATTGTATGGGCCAACAATAACCAAATTACTGGAGATACGATTTACCTGTATGTAAAAAATAAGAAGCCAGAACAATTGAATGTATTTGAAAATGCCTTTGCAATTAATAAAATTGACACAACCTCCTATTTCAATCAACTCAAGGGGAATAGATTGAACGCATGGTTTGAAGATGGTGCTATTACTAAAATGCGCACCAGGGGCAATGCAGAAAATATCTATTTTGCTTTAGACAATGATAAAAATTTTATTGGAGTGAATCATTCTAATGCACAAATCATTGAAATTACTTTTGAAAACAATGAACCTGCCAAAGTTATTTTTAGAAATCAATTAACAGGAAATATGTCTCCCCTTGGTCAAACTCCAAAATCAGAAATGGAAATTCGTGGGTTTAAATGGCAAGAAAATTTAAGACCAAAATCTAAAGAAGAATTGATTGGACATTAATTCTCTTTCTCTAACATTAAATAAGCTTTAATAAAGCCCTCTATTTCTCCATCCATCACTGGGCCAATATTACCTACTTCAAAATCGGTGCGATGGTCCTTGATCATTTTATAAGGATGAAAAACATAAGAACGAATTTGACTGCCCCATTCAATTTTTTTCTTATTGGCATTCGAAGCATTTAAGGCCTCTTGCTTTTTTCGCATTTCTTCTTCATACAATCTGCTCTTCAACATCTTCATCGCAATTTCTCTATTCTCCCCTTGCGTTCTTGATTGTTGACATTCTACAATAATTCCTGAAGCATGTCTTAATCTAACAGCAGTTTCTACTTTGTTGACATTCTGTCCTCCTTTACCACCACTTCTATAAAACTCCCATTCAATATCTGCTGGATTGACTACAATTTCAATGGTATCATCAATTAAAGGATAGACATATACAGAAGCAAAAGAAGT
>CAINEG010000245.1 GCA_903847655.1 uncultured Bacteroidota bacterium | reverse complement strand
GTCTAAGAAATTGGCAGGTTCACCACCACTTAACTTAATCATGTCCATGGTAGCCATCGCTAAACCAGCGCCATTGACCATACAACCTACGTTGCCGTCTAATTTCACAAAGTTCAAATTAAATTCACCTGCTTCTACTTCGGTAGGATCTTCTTCGGTTACATCACGCATGGCCAATAAATCTGGATGACGCATTAAAGCATTGTCATCTACATTCATTTTACAATCCACAGCAATGATTTTATCATCAGAAGTTTTAAATAGGGGATTAATCTCTAACATTGAGCAATCCAATCCTACATAAGCATTGTATAAATTAGTAACAAATTTCACGCAATTTTTTAAAGCTTCTCCACTTAAACCTAGGTTGAAAGCAATTTTTCTAGCTTGAAAACCTTGTAAGCCACCACCTGGGTGTACCCATTCTTTGTATATTTTTTCTGGGGTATCATGTGCTACATCTTCAATGTTCATTCCACCTTCGGTACTGTACATAATTACATTCATACCTTTAGTACGATCTAATAAGATAGACAAGTAAAATTCTTTAGTAGGCTGAGGGCCTTCATAATAAACGTCTTGTGCGACTAAAATTTTTGAAACAAATTTGCCAGCAGGGCCAGTTTGAATGGTCACCAAAGTGCCACCCAATATATTTTTTGCAAAGTTGGTAATGTCCGCTTCTGATTTACCCACGGCCACCCCTTTTTGTTCGGTACCTACAATTTTTCCTTTTCCTCTTCCTCCTGCATGAATTTGAGCTTTCACTACGGCAAACTTATTCTTGGTTTCGGTAGCTATTTTTTGGTAAGCAGCAATGGCTGCTTCTACGGTTTCAACAGCAATGCCTTCTTGAACAGGAACATTGTACTTTTTAAGTAAGTCTTTTGCTTGATACTCATGCAGATTCATACGATGTAAATTTTGGCGAAGTTAATAGATTTTAAGCATAGAATTCACCTAAAACTTAATTTTGTTGTTTAAACATTGAATTATATCTTTACTTAACAATTATTAAACCAAATGGGTGTATTTTACATTCCAAAATATTTAAATTAATTAAACAAAATACAAGTATGAAAAAAATCATCTTCTCTTTAACTCTAATCGTAGCGTCGATTGGCTTGTTTTCTTTTACAGCTAAAACAACAAAAGCTGATGTAGTAAGTTTTACAGTGAATGCGAAAAGCAGCAAAGTAGACTTTACTGGTTCTAAAAAAAGTGACTACCACACTGGTTATTTCCCCATCAAATCTGGTTCAGTACAGGTAGATGGTGGTAAATTAGTGGGTGGTAGCTTTGTGATTGATGTAGCAGGTTTAAAAGTGACCGATGAGCGCGGTGGCGATCGTTTGCAAGGTCATTTGTCTTCTGCAGATTTCTTTGACATCACAAAATTCGGTGAAGCAACCTTTAAAATTACTAGCGTTAAATATACTACTGGTGATAAAGCAACCATCACTGGTGATCTTTCTTTAAAAGGGGTGACTGCTCCAGTAAGCTTTACAGCTAGCATTAGAAATGCAGATGACAAAGGTTTCTTTGCTGAAGCATTTTTACCTTTTGACAGAACTGTGTTTGGTATTAAATATGGTGTAGGTATGGTAGATTCAGAAGTTCAATTGGCTGTTCATATTTACGGTACAAAGTAAATCATTACTTAGACTAGATTAGTCATTTATAAAAAAGCCTCCCAGATATCTGGGAGGCTTTTTGCTTTCTACAATGGCTCAAATTATTTTAAATTCCGTATCGCTCTTTTAGCACATGCAAATGATGTAAGGCGTGACCGAATATAATAAAGCCAGTCGCATTTACTGATAGGGGTAAATTGCTGGCGGTTCCTTTTTGTTTTAAATCTTCTTCTGTAAAAGAGGCAAATAGCATATTGGTAGATTGTCTTACGATCTTCCATTCTGCAATCATTTCTTTCCAATTACGATGTACTGCCTTTCCTAGTTGAGCATAAGCATTTTCATCAAAGCCAATTAATGGGGTAGTCTCTCCTCTTGCAATGGATAAAGCCCTGTATGCAAAAATTCTTTCGGTATCAATTACATGTTGCAACATTTGCTTGATCGTCCACTTGTCTGGAGCATAAGCAAAATTAATTTTCTCAGTAGGGATTGCATTCCATGCATCTATGATTCGATCATTGTATTGTTGTACTAAGATGGAATAATCTTTCCCACTGGTATAGTTAATGTAGGTTTGATGAAAGCTTCCGTATTCTGTGGCGCTGGGTCTGGGCATAAAATTGAATTATTGGGCAAATATTGTTTTTAATTCTTAATTGTTTGTTCTTTTCTTTTTATTTGATTTAGTAGCTGGATTGGAGGCAATGGATTTAGCCATTTCGATGGCCTTGGCTGCATTCACAATGCCACCCGATTTGGCAATGGCTGCGAGGGTTTTTAAACTATCTCTTTGGGGTACTGTAAAACTCATCTCTTTGTCCATCGGTGTCCAAACAGATTTCATGATTATATCTTTAACTTCTAATGCACTCAACGAAGGAAAATAAGCACGAATCATGGCTGCAATATTGCTCACTATGGGACCAGCCATGCTTGTGCCATTCAGATAACCATGGTTGTGCTTGCTAGGTAAAGTGGAGTATATCTTATAGCCGGGGGCCAATACATCCACAATTTTAGGGCCATAATTGCTAAAATCTGTCAATATACTTTCTCCCACTTGCTCATCACTACTTGCTGCCACAGTAAGTAGATTTTTTGCAGAATCATTCAATAGGCTAGAGTAGGGATTAGGAAATACATTTTGCTCATCTAAGTTGTAAAATTCATTTCCAGCGGAATGAATCAATAAAACATCTTTTGAAGCAGCATATCGAATAGCGCTATCCACCCAAATTTGTTCGGGAGAATAAGATTTCCCAAAACTCATATTGATAATTTTGGCTCCGTTGTCCACTGCATATCGAATGGCCAAGGCAATATCTTTATCATATTCATCTCCATCAGGTACCGCTCTGATGGCCATAATTTTTATGGGCGGATACAATTGATAAGTTGACCAACTGCTGTCTGGAAAACTAGCCACTAAACCTGCCACATGGGTACCATGTCTTGCATTGGGGCCAGTGACATCATTGTTGCCATAATAACGATCCGAAAAATTATGGTACTCATCTTTTACAATGTCTTCACGAATATTACCCAATGCGCTTTCCTTGGCATTCGCAGCTTTTTCTTTACTTTCAATATATTCATTTAAATCTTGAATAATGTCTGGAAAAGGAGTGGATTTGTCAATACCTAAAATAGTAATGGTTCTTAAAAAAGATAGTTTGGCTTGGAAAGCAATTCTACCTATGGGTTGATAAGGCTCAAGTTGTAGGGTAGTGAAATTAGAATCACCCATATCCTTAATAATGTTCGCCCCAATTTTTTTTAATGCATTGACGGCCATTTGAAAGTATTGTAAATTGGCTGCATCTTCTGCAGAAAATTCTATTGCTTTATTTACTTCTTGCCAAGTCCTGTATTGTTTTTTTTGAAGGGCATTTAAGGTAAGGGTATCAATATTTTTATTTTCGAACTTATTTTTTAATTGATGATAGATTCTTGTTTTTTCTGCTTCAGCCTTGTTGATGTTTCTTCCATCTTTACCGCCTAAAAAATTCCATCCATACACATCATCTACATAACCATTGCGGTCGTCATCTATTTGGTTGTTGGGGATTTCTTTAGGGTTATTCCATAATGCTTTTTTCAAATCCAACTGATTGGTGTCAATGCCACCATCAATCACTGCCACTATTATGGGGGTAGGTAAAATGGCATAAGTAGATAGGACTTGGTAGGCCTTTTGTAAACTAATGCCATGCACGCTGTCCTTTTCAAAATCTTTCCAATGCCAATTTTGATAGTTTTGTCCCCAAGTAGTGAAGACAGTAAAATAAAAAACAAAAATCAGTACAACAGATTTCATGAAATAATTACTAGTAACTAAAAATCAAATTTAATCCCTTGCGCTAAAGGAAGATTTTTACTCCAATTGATGGTATTGGTTTGTCTGCGCATATAGGCTTTCCATGCATCACTGCCGC
>CAINEG010000244.1 GCA_903847655.1 uncultured Bacteroidota bacterium | reverse complement strand
TGAATGCTAAAAAGGAAAAATTAGTTAAGGCCAAACTAGAGCGCATCAGACTAGATTCTTTAGCCCAAGTAAAAATAAAAGCCGATATGGATTTAATTGCTCAAGTTTCTGCTTCAAGAAAAAGAGCCAAGGATTCCATCGCTGAAGCAAAGCTTAAATCTTTCAAAGCTAAAGCCGCTGAATTGGAAGAGGCCGATTTAACCAAGGAGGAAATTCTTCAGTCTTTAGAGACGCTTGCCAATCTGAAAAAAGAGCAGGAGCGTATTGTTGAATATTTAACCAAGCGCATCAATAAGAAACCAATATACATATTTGTAAGTTCCGATTCGGTGGATATTGAAATTTATGACAATGGTATTCATGACCGTGATTCTGTATCTATCATTTACAATAAAAGAATTGTGGTGGATAGGGTAGAATTGAAAGTAAACAAGCCCATCAAATTCAAGTTAAAGGTAGATAAGGATAGTAAAAACAATGAATTGGTCTTTGTGGCAGAAAACTTAGGTTCAGAACCTCCAAATACTGGGGTAATGTTTATTACTGATAAACCAGGCCATAGACAACAGGTTGTTCTTTCAACGGACATGACCCACAATGAAGTAGTTTACTTTATTAGGATTGCGAAACAGTAGGTTAAATTACACATTAAACAAACCCTCCAACTGTACCATAGGTATAAACATTTTGCCAGTTGTGGGCAATTCAATAAAACCATAATGCTTGTAAAATTGTTTTGCATTATAATCTAATGGGTCAACAATAACTGCCATGGAAGCTATTTGCAATGAATTTTGATAGCTTCTTTTTAAAGCGTCCATTAGTAATAAAGCCCCAATGCCTTTTCCTTTATAATGAATATCCACAGCTAATCGACCTAGCAGGGTAGTTGGTAAATGTTGATAAGCGGGAGGAAGCTTTTTTAAAATGGTTGCTGGTAAATCATCCCTGTTTAAAGAAGCACTAGATAAAGTATAATAGCCTTTGATGTTGTTGTCTTCTTCTGCAAGTACAAAACAGGCAGTTATTTTTCTTTTAACATCCTGTTTGGCTTGGGTATGCAAATAATTATCCAAGACATCCTTTCCACAAGTAAAGTTGGCTTTATGATGCTTAGGATTTAATAGGGTACTGATATAACTCATTTGCCAGCGACTAATTGATTGTATTTTTTAGCTGCTTTGATGAGGTTTTTGTTTGGCTTAGGGGGGGTCAAAATTGCGTCAAAGAATATTCTTTGGTCATTGGCAGATGCTATTACTTGATTTTGCTTGTCTATTATAGAATTAGCCTCTTTATACAAAGTGTGCACAATGAATTCAGACTTGGATTTAAATCCACTCAGGGTTGCGGCTAATTCAATCAGTTCTTTTTTATCCTTTGGCAAGCGTACATCAAATCTTGTTTGTTCCATGGTATTTAATTGATTCATTCTAGTTGATTTGCAAATGTACGGAATAATGCCGTACATTTTTGGTATATAATTTCCTCCTTTTCTTGAATGGAAATTATAGTTAAACCAGGTTCAATAAGACCGTATTTATACTTAGGCTGGATTTTCAAATAGGTCTTGACCTTTCCTCTAATTACACATCCACCCCAATAAACTTGGTCAAGAAGCAATAAAAGCCTATCTTTGCCGTCCAAACATCGCGAGGTAGAGCAGCGGTAGCTCGTCGGGCTCATAACCCGAAGGTCGGAGGTTCGATCCCTTCCCTCGCAACATCATCCCGCTCCCGATTCCTATCGAGAGCGG
>CAINEG010000243.1 GCA_903847655.1 uncultured Bacteroidota bacterium | reverse complement strand
CTACAATGAAATACCTATTGGTGGTATGATGCAGGATTTAAGCAATACCAATGAGTTGGTAAATTAGGATTGGTAGTATTAAATTTTATAAAAAGAAAGGCCTCCCGGTTTAATGGGAGGCCTTTCTTTTATACTTTATATACTGCAGCGCAGTCGAAGATAATAATCTTAAAATAAACCTTTCTTTAAGCTAGTTTTTCCTTCTCCAATCTTAAAACCATTGTGGTACACTTCAATTTTGTAATCGCCTTCTGCCAATTGATTGCTTTGTTTGATGTCATAACTTACTCCTAATTCTTTGTTTTGTTCGTATTGAACAACAATTTTATTAGAATAAGCCTTACTGCCATCTTCTCTTGTATTTATTTTACCACCCTCTGAGAAAGCTTTGCCATCTGGACCTGTGATACAAACATAAAGTTCTTGTGCACCAGAAGGAGTGATTTTATTCTTGTCAATTTGAAAAGACAAACGTAAGGTATTGGCTCTTCTTGTATTGTTTGTTTGTTTCTCAGTACCGTCTTCTTTAATTCTCAAAGATTGAATGTTAAAAGAAGAAGCGTGTAGGGTAGAACCAATGTCTTGTAATCTTTCTTTTTCTTTTTGAGTAGCAGTTAGATTGCTGTTCAAAGTTGTATTGGCATTTGTTAAATCTTGGTTTTTAGTCGCCAATTCTTTATTCTCTGCTTGTGCTTTAGAAAGATCAGCAAATAGACCAGTTACTTTTCCATTTAATTCTTCTATTAAAGTTTTAGCTTCAGCCAATTCTTTATTGGTAGCATCTTGCTTGCGTAAGATATTGCCAATATTTGACTTTAATTTTTGAATTTGATTGGACTTGTCTAACAAATCTCCTTGTAATTCTGTGTTTTGCTGTGTTAAGGAATCTGCTTTAGCAGAAATGGCTATAAATTCAGACTGAATTTTTGATTTTGCACTATCAATAACAGCTACTTTATTGTCATAGGTATTGATAATTTCAGTTTTTGAGTTGTTGAAATAAATCCAAGAACCGATAAGGGCAACGACTAAAATGCCTATGATGATTTTACTGCTGTTGCTAGATGATTCATTGCTCATAAATATGTTTTTTGTTGAGGTGCAAGATACGTCAAATTTTAACACATTTTATATTTCTATTATCTGTTTACAATTTATTATATTTAGTTATACAAATCTTTATCTTTGAGTATGCCCATGACAAAAATCATAGCCAATTGGAAAAAGAATGTCTTTGATGCTGTCTATTGGCTAGAAGGGGAAGAACCTTTTTACATTGATCAAGTGGTGGATTATGCCGAAAAGAAATTATTACCAGAAGCGGAACAGGCCTTTAATTTGACCCTATTTTATGGCAAAGATGCCGATTGGACGCAAGTCATCAATGCTTGTAAACGCTATCCGGTGTTTGCAGAGAAGCAAGTGGTGATTATCAAAGAAGCGCAACACATGAATCAACTAGACAAATTATTGTCTTATATCGAACATCCATTAAGTTCTACTATTTTAATTGTTGCACACAAAGATAAAAATGTAGATGGGAGGTCTGTCTTAGCCAAGGCTTTAAAAACCAAGGCGGTTGTAGTGAGTACTAAAAAAATGTACGACAGTAAATTGCCAGAATGGGTTAATCAGTGGGTGTCGGATCATGGGTATCAAATAAGTCCCAAAGCGGTGCAAATTATTGTAGATCATATTGGGAATGATCTAAGCCGCATTCAAAATGAACTAGAGAAACTGATGGTTAATTTGGGCGACCGTAAAAAAATGACCGAAGATGATATTGAGAAGTTCATTGGCATCAGTAAAGAATACAATGCATTTGAATTTCAAGAAGCCGTGGCGCAAAGAAATTTCTCCAAGGCCATTCGAATGATTCAATATTTTGAATCCAATAATAAAGCAGCCCCCATTCAATTGATACTGCCCACTTTGTATGCTTTTTTTAGTAAAGTATATGCTATCTATGGCTTGGGGTCGAGTGATGAAAAAAGAATTATGAGTGAGGTAGGTGTGAGTTTTTTCGCAGTTAAAATATATTTGGCTGCATTAAGGCAATATTCTTACAATAAAGTAGAACAAATTTTATTGTTAATTCACGAATACAATTTAAGGGTATTGGGCATTCATGATGCAGACAATACAGATGCGGATTTATTAAAAGAATTGGTGATTAAAATTATGGATACTTCTGTAAAATAGTGCCAGCAGCTATTCTGTCCATGTTTAACTGAGCTTTCAAAGCATCAAGGCCATTGAATTTCACTTCTCCTCTTATAAAATCAAAAACTAAAACGGTTAAATTTTGCTCATAGATGTCTTTATCGAAATCAAAGATGTTTACTTCAATTACTTTTTTTTGCCCATCCACCGTAGGTCTTACGCCAATATTCATCATGCCACCGTATATTTTATGATCACAACAATCGCCTTTTACCTTTACTGCATAAACGCCATCATTGGGAATTAATTTTTCTTCATTGTTAATGTGTAAATTGGCAGTAGGAAAACCGATGGTTCTGCCCAATTGATTTCCTCTTACGACAAATCCTTCAAAGGTATAAGGGTGGCCTAAAAGTTCATTGGCTTTGACAATGTTTTTTTCGGCCAAGTAATTTCGAATATGTGTGGAACTTACGATCTCATCGTTTACTAATTGTTCATTGATCTGCTCCACATGAAAATTCAATGTTTTGCCCGTATCTTTTAATAATTCAAAATTGCCATTGCGTCCATTGCCAAAACGATGATCATAGCCCACAATAATGGTATGTGGTTTAAAATGATCAAATAAGAAGTCTTTGATGTATTGGGTGGCCGATAAATTTGAAAATTGGTAATCAAAATTGACCACTACTAAATGGTCGATGCCAGTTTCTTTTAGTAGATCAATTCTTTCTTCTAAACTAGTCAGCTGTTTGATTTCTCCTGGAATGGAGGAAATGACTTTTCTTGGATGAGGGTGGAAGGTCACAATCACCGTTTCACCATTTACCTCTTTGGCAATTGCTTGCATTCTACTAATGATTTTTTGATGGCCAATATGAACACCATCAAAAGCGCCTGTAGTTACAATTGCGTTACGGAATGGGGGTAATATTTTTAAATCGTAATGAATCTTCATTTAATGCGGCTAAATATGGCACAAATGTAAAACAATTGTACCTTTGTCAGACAAACCAATTTAGATACATGTCTCTGTATGCTCAACGCGGGGTTTCCGCCCAAAAAGAAGAAGTACACGCAGCTATTCAAGATTTAGATCAGGGCTTATACCCCAATGCATTTTGTAAATTGTATGCCGATTTTTTAGGTAAAGATGCTCAATACATTAATATTATGCATGCAGATGGGGCCGGTACCAAGAGCATTTTGGCCTATATCTATTGGAGGGAAACAGGGGATACAAGTATTTGGAAAGGCATTGCCCAAGATGCTATAGCCATGAATTTGGACGATTTATTATGTGTGGGGATCTACGATCAAATTTTATTTTCCTCTACTATTGACCGCAATAAATTATTGATTAATGGGACTATTTTACAGGAGCTTATTCAAGGTACGCAAGGCTTTTTTAATGAATTAAAAGCTTATGGAATTAATATTGAATTTTTAGGAGGAGAAACCGCTGATGTAGGGGATGTGGTGAGAACCATTGCGGTCAATGGAACAATGACGGCAAGATGGCCCAAATCTAAACTCATTACCAATGATTTGATTGCACCAGGACAAGTAATTGTAGGATTCTCCAGTTATGGTCAAGCTGCTTATGAAACGGCCTACAATAGTGGATTGGGAAGTAATGGACTTACTAGTGCTAGGCACGATGTCTTGCATCATGACTATGCCACAAAATATCCAGAAACTTTTGAACCTACACTAAAAGAGGAAGTAGTTTATTTAGGTAAAAATAAAATGACCGATGAAATTGAAATCGAAGGATTTGGAAAAATAAATATTGGCAAATTATTATTAAGCCCTACCAGAACCTATGCCCCCTTGGTCAAAGAAATTTTAACCCATCATTTTGATGCAGTGAAAGGGATGATTCATTGCAGTGGCGGCGGTCAAACCAAGTGTATGAAATATTTACCTGGCCCGATGCGTTTAGTGAAAAATAATTTTTTACCCGTTCCGCCCATCTTTAAATTGATTCAAGAAAATTCTGGCGCCAATACAAGAGAAATGTACCAAGTGTTTAATATGGGGCATCGTTTAGAAATATTCACAGAAGCAAACAATGCCCAAGCATTGATTGATTTAGCCAAAACCTTTAATATACAAGCACAAATCATTGGTAAAGTAGAAGCCTCCACCCAAAAAGAATTGATATTGTCTGGAGATTTTGGGCAAGAAACATTCAATTATTAAATTTGATATCCTAAAATACATTCTCCCATGAGCGAAAACGTCATTCAACTAAATCAGGTCAATATTTACCAAAGTGGTAATTTAATATTGCAAGATGTGAATTTAACCGTACAAAGCGGAGAATTTGTGTATTTGGTAGGAAAGACTGGTACCGGCAAAAGCAGCCTCTTAAAAACACTCTATGGTGAAATAACCCTTACTGAAGGGCTAGGGAAGGTGGTTGGTTTTGACTTGAAAGAAATGGATTGGAAGAAATTACCCTTTTTAAGAAGAAATTTAGGGATTGTTTTTCAAGATTTTCAACTATTGACCGATAGAAATGTGCATGAAAATCTAAGATTTGTGCTTAAGGCCACTGGTTGGGAAGACGAGAAGTTGATTGAACAAAAAATTGAAGATGTCCTAGCCAAAGTGGGTTTGCAAAATAAAGGCTTTAAAATGACCTTTGAAATGAGCGGTGGTGAGCAACAAAGAGTAGATATAGCGAGGGCTTTATTGAATTCTCCTAAATTGATACTAGCAGATGAGCCAACGGGTAGTTTAGACCCTGAAACCAGTGATGAAATCATGCAATTATTGTTTCAAATTGCCAAAGTGGATGGCACTGCTATTTTGATGGCTACCCATGATTTTATGGTGGTGGGTAAGTTCCCATCACGCACCCTTACCACTGCTGGTGGCAGGTTAAAAGAGGGAGTCTAATTTTTCTCCACTAATTGTACACAAAACCCCATTTTTTTCTTGATTCTTGGCTCTTTTTCTTATGTTCGCAGACATAAAAAGTAGAAATAAAAGTGAGACTAAAGTCATTAGAAATCAAAGGGTTCAAGAGCTTTGCTGACAAAACTATTGTAAGTTTTGACGAAGGTATAACAGGCATTATTGGGCCTAACGGATGTGGTAAAAGTAATATCATAGATAGTATTAGATGGGTCATTGGAGAGCAGAAAATTTCTGCACTAAGAAGTGAAAATTTAGACTCCTTGGTTTTCAATGGTAGCAAAACTAGAAGCGCAAGTAGTATGGCAGAAGTAAGCCTTACTTTTGAAAATACAAAAAATTTATTGCCCACAGAATTTAGCACGATCACTGTTACGCGTCGTTTTTATAAAAACGGAGAAAGTGAATATCGTTTGAATGATGTGGCTTGTCGTTTAAAAGACATCCATAATTTATTTTTAGATACAGGGGTAAGTACAGATAGTTATGCCATTATTGAATTAGGCATGGTGGATGATATCATTAAGGATAAAGACAATAGTCGTCGTAGAATGTTAGAACAAGCGGCGGGTATTACCATTTACAAAACAAGAAAGAAAGAAGCGAAGAATAAATTAGATGCGACTGAGCAAGATTTAGCGCGTATCGAAGATTTGTTGTTTGAAATCAACAATCAATTAAAGACTTTAGAAAATCAAGCTAAGAAGGCGGAGAAGTATTTTGAAATCAAAAAAGATTATAAGGATACCGCCATTGAACTAGCCAAAGCTTCCTTAGAAGGTTTTAACATTAGCTATAAAGAACTTAATGATCAACAAGAAGAGCAAACTGACAAGAAGTTTCAATTAGAAGCTTCTATTGCATTGGAAGAAGCTGCATTGGAACAAGAGCGTGTGGTATTCATTGAAAAGGAGAAGCATTTACAAGCAATGCAGCATGAATTTAATGATAAATTACAATTGTTAAGAACCAAAGAGAATGATAAAAACTTAGCGGCCCAACGTTTAGATTATTTGAACGATAAAGAAGCTTCTTTGCAAGAATTTTTAGTAAGAGCAGAAGGACAATTAAAAACTATTGGGGATTCAATTGAGTATACCAAATTGCAAGTGGTAGATGAAGAAAAGATCTACCAAGATTTTAAACAAAGGGTAGATCAATCACAAGAAGCTTTAACCAATAAGAGGACACAGTTTGATGATCAAAGATTGGTCTTGGATCAATTGCGTCAACAATACCAACAAATTCAACGCAATCAGTTTGATGCAGAGAAAAAAGTGGCTGTGTCTGATACGTCAATACAAAATGTGCAAAGGTCTCATCAACAATTAGAAGAAGAACAAGCGCATAGAGTAGGTCAAATTCAAGATTTAACACAGCAGTTGGCTGCTAAGGAAATAGAATTAACTAATAGCAAAGAGCATTTGGCTGCTTTGCAAATACAACATGAAAAAGCAAGAGCAAGTATTTTTGAAACACAGGAGCAACTAGAAATATTAAGATCAGAGTTGGCAGAGCAAACCAGAAAATTAGATGCTAAAAAGAACGAATACGAATTATTAAAGAGTTTGGTAGATAATATGGAAGGCTATCCAGAAAGTGTGAAGTTCTTACATAAGAATACTGGATGGAACCATGAAGCACCCATCTTATCAGATATTTTGTATGTTCAAGAAGCTTATCGTACCGCCGTGGAGAATGTATTAGAACCTTACTTAAATTATTACGTAGTGAATAATTTAAAGGAAGGGATGCAAGCGGTTCAGTTGTTGGATGACAATAAAAAAGGAAAAGCGAATTTCTTCTTATTAGATCAATTGAATGGAGCTAAGGCTGAAAATGCACCAGCCAACACAGTGGCAGCACTTTCCGTAGTTGAAATAGATTCAAAATACAGTGCCTTGGCCAATCATTTATTGGGCAATGTATTTATCGCAGAAAATGAACAAGCACTTGAAGCTGATTCAACAGGTATCATTTTAGAGAAAACGGGTAAATTCGTAAAAGGAAAGTATACTTTAACAGGAGGTAGTGTTGGCTTATTTGAAGGGAAAAAAATAGGACGTGCAAAGAATTTAGAAAAATTATTAGAAGACATTCAAGCACAAGAAAAAGTAGTGAATGTTTTAAAAGAGAATATCCAAAATCAACACAATTCTGTACTTCAGTTCAATGAATTATTGAAGGAAAATGAAATTAGAGCCACCGAGCAATCAGTGAATACTTTAATTAATGAAGTGTTTGCCAATAAGAATAGATTAGAAAACTTACATGCTGCACAAAGTGCTGCGATAGCTAAATTAGAAGAATTTGCTAATAAGATCAATGAAGAGCATGCTGCCATTGCAGATACAAGAGTCGCTTTGGAGGCCTTGAATATTTCCTTGCATACCACCCAAGCTCAGTTGGGGGAGGTGGAATTGGCTTACCAAGCAGCAGAACAAGCCTATCATTTAGCCTCAGGCGAATTCAATGAAATGAATTTACAGTTGACCAAGCAAAACAGCAAAATTGAAGCTTTACAACAAGAAGTGGTATTTAAAGAAAATCAATTGAATGATTTGCATGTACAAATTCAAACCAATAGCACACAATTAACAGAAGCAAGTACCGCTATTGTTGAAAGTAAGGCGGCATTGGCTGAATTGGAAGCTGCATTGGTTAATTTGATCAAAAACAAAGAGGAAGAAGAATTAAAATTAAACGAAGCGGATCAAGCTTATTATAATTTAAGAAATAATTTACAAGAAAAGGAAAGTGCATTAAGAATTCAAATTAAATCTAAGGAATTGGTAGATCAATTGATCAATGAAATCAAAGATCAGTTGAACAATTTGAAATTGCAGTTGTCTGGAATGAAAGAGCGATTGAATGTAGAATTTAAAGTAGAATTAGAAGAAATTTTAGAAGAAGGTAGAGCCACTGAAATTACCCTTGAAGAATTACAAGCCAGCGCAGATAGAATGAAGAAGCGTTTGGAGAATATGGGGGAAGTGAATCCAACGGCTATTGAAGCTTATACAGAAATGAAAAAGCGTTATGACTTTATATTAGAGCAAAAGAATGACTTGGTCACAGCTAAGGAAAGTTTAATGTTAACCATTCAGGAAGTGGAAGCAACAGCGAATAAAGCATTTTTGGAAACCTATACCCAAGCCAGAGAGAACTTCCAAAAGGTATTTAAAGCCTTATTTACAGAAGAAGATTCATGTGACTTAATTTTAGTAGATCCAGAAAACTTAGCCGAAACTGCAGTGGAAATTGTAGCACGCCCTAAAGGTAAAAAGCCATCTTCTATCAGTCAATTAAGTGGTGGAGAAAGAACTTTAACTGCGACAGCTATGTTGTTTGCTATCTATCTAATCAAACCAGCTCCGTTCTGTATTTTGGATGAGGTAGATGCGCCATTAGATGATGCCAACGTAGGTAAGTTTACACAGATGATTCAGAAGTTCAGTGATAACTCACAGTTTATTATTGTAACACACAATAAACAAACCATGAGTGCGGTGGATGTTATTTATGGGGTCACCATGCAAGAGCCAGGGGTGAGTAAGCTTGTGCCTGTAGATTTTAGAAGCTTGAGTAACTAATATATTTTATAAATTCGCTTTAAGAGTCCTTGGTAGTAATACTAGGGGCTCTTTTAATTTAG
>CAINEG010000242.1 GCA_903847655.1 uncultured Bacteroidota bacterium | reverse complement strand
TGCAGGTGAAATAGACAAAGCAGACAATTCAATTATTGTATACGGTATTATTGGCGCAGCTATTTTATTTATGCTTGTTTACTTGTATGTAGAAAAAATTAAAACACCTACCGCACATTCTGTTGCGTATATGTTTAAAAAATTACAATTGTTTAGCTCGGCTGCCTTTAGTATTGGACATGGTGGTAATGATGCACAAAAAGTAATGGGTATTATTGGAGCAGCTTTGATTGCCAATGGAAGCATGCAAGATTTTAGTCAATTGCCAGGCTGGGTTCCTGTGGCTTGTTATTTATCTATAGGTTTAGGTACCATGAGTGGTGGATGGAAAATTGTAAAAACCATGGGCTCTAAAATAACTAAAGTAACTCCATTAGAAGGGGTGGCTGCGGAGACCGCAGGTGCCTTTACCTTATTTTTTACTGGTCAAATGGGTATTCCTGTTTCTACGACACATACCATCACTGGTTCTATTATTGGTGTAGGCGCAACAAAGCGATTAAGTGCTGTTAGATGGGGCGTTACCACCAACTTATTATGGGCATGGGTCTTAACCATTCCAGTAAGTGGGGTATTGGCCGCCATTACTTATTTGATTGTTCATTATTTTTCTTAATTAATAAACACTCGTTAATTAAAATTTGGGCTAGTTTTTTATTCATCTAGCTGTATAGCAAATGATTGAATTAACTGCTACATTTGCTGGTATGAGATGGTTTTTACCCCTACTATTGCTGGCCTCTTTATTGTCTTTTGAAACTGCTATTGGACAAGACATTAGTTTTTCCAATCTTGAAACAGTCATTATTTCCGCCAACAAATTAAAAGAGAAAAGAATTAGTTCGCCCGTAGCCATTTCTGTGCTAAGTCCTAAAATTATTGAAGAAGCTAAAGCACAAAGGATAGATTATCTATTGAATAAAGTAAGTGGGGTATACATGCCTAGCATTGGCAATGAACAACACATGATGGCCATTCGACAACCCATTTCCTTAAAAGGTTTGTATTTGTTTTTAGAAGATGGTATGCCCATTAGAACTAGTGGCTTATACAGTAGCAATGCCTTGATTGAAATCAATACGAGCAATATTCATTCCATCGAAATTTTAAAAGGGCCTGCATCGGCTTTGTATGGCGCTGAAGCCATTGGAGGCGTGGTTAATTTTTTATCAACGCAAATTCCCAATAGCCAACTATTCAATATCAGTAGCCAGTTAAATGATGGTGGCTTTAAAAAATTAGAAGCCAACTATGGCCTGCCCACTAGTACTGGTGGTTGGATGATCAGCGGCGCTTTAACAGATCAAAAAAATGGGCCTCTTGATTATTCTGATTATAATAAAAAAACAATTTCTATTAGAAGAGATTTTAAAATCAATACCAAATGGACTGGATTTCAAAGCTTGAACTACATTGATTATCATACACAAATGATTGGTTCGGTGGATAGCCTACATTTTGCACAAAAAAGCTTAATCAGTCAACAAAGTTTTACCTATCGACAAATCAATGCCCTTCGTTTCAGACAAAATTTAGCCTATAGGTGGAATGAAAATAGTACTTCGACCATTAACCTGATGTACCGCAACAATACCATGGATCAAAATCCAACTTATTCGATTGCCTCTACTTCTAACCCCACTAAATTCAAAGGACAAGTAAATAGTAACCATTTTGATGCCTATGTTTTTGACCTACAACATCAATGGAACTTGAAAGCCATTAATAGCAAACTGATCCTAGGTGGCTATTGGGACAATACCCAACAAAATTTAATTGCACATTACATTGATATATTAAAAGACACTGCCATTGGAAAGTATACCAAATACAGTTATCCTACCAAGGATTCATTGGTCACATCTTACAAGACTCAAATTAACAATAAAGCTATTTATGTCAACTTCATTGCAAAAATCTCAAATTCATTGCATTGGAATATGGCCTTACGTTATGACGATTTTGAATACCTATTTAACAATCAATTAAAGTATGGTACGCCTTCTTCCAACAATCATTTTAATAATTGGGCACCAAAATTAGGGCTTACCTATAACCAAAAAAATTGGGGTGGTTATTTAAATTACAGCGAGGGCTTTGTTCCACCTCAAATCACGGAAATTTACAATACAGTCAGAGTACCTTATTTATTACCACAACTTTTCAAAAATATGGAGCTAGGTGCTTGGTATCAACTACCTAAGTTTTATACAGAGCTCTCCATTTATCAACTCAATGGCAACAATGAAATTATTTCTGTGAGGCAAAGCGATGGTGTAAACTTGAATCAAAATTCAGGTAGTACTAAACATATTGGGATAGAGTATCAAATAAAATACAAAATCAACAATGAAATAGAATGGCATTGGAATGCAAGCAATGCAAAACACAATTATATCCATACACAAATTAAAGGCGTTACAGTAGATGGCAATCAAATGACAGCAGCGCCTTCTTTTTTCAGCAATATGACTTTGTATTGGAAACCTAAAGCACCTTTTCATGCCTCCATTGAATGGCAGGATCAATCGACTTATTATATGGATGAAACCAATGCCAGCAAGTATCCTGGCTTTAGTATTTTTAATATCAGAGCAGGCTTTAATTTTAAGAAATCTGAAATATGGTTGAACCTATTAAACGCAGGCAATACTTACTATTCCACTATGGCCACCAAAAATTTTAGTGTAAAAGGAAATGCAGCCTATGCCTATTATATTGGCGATCCAAGAACGATCACCATTGGATGGAAATGGTCTATAATAAAATAGGATTTATATTTTATTATTGATTAATTCTAATTCTCATGCCTCCCATTCCTCCGCCTTTTTGCATGTCTTCCATAATTTTCTTCATAGCTTCTTGAAATTGAGCTCTATTCATTTGATCTCCCTTGGTGGGTTGTACTAATTCTTTCTTAGGATATCTTGTAGCCACTTCTATGGCAGTAGTAATATTGGCGCCATTGTCCATGTCTACTTCTAAAATAGCGCCCGGCAAACCCGCAAAGGTATCTGGACCAATAGAAGCAGGAATGTCTTCTGTATACCAAACCACCACGGTTTGTTCCTTAGGTAAGGCAGGTGTTTTTTCTGTCGTATCAGCGTTTCTTCCCCCTGGTCTTCCACCACCAATACGCATAGTTTGCATTGGAACTGAAGTAGTTGCTTTTTTACACAAATGCTTGGCAATGGTTTTTGTTTCTTCAGAAATTTTCCATTGCATCGGTTTTAAGGAATCTATGATTAAAAATGTTTTTTCGAACATACCACGTGATTCATATTGTATTTGGGTAGCTAAGTTGGTATAGGTAGCCGTCTCTGGCATTCTAAACATAAATCTTTGTCCACCTCTATCACCACCATTGTTGGCAAATGGATCAGGGGCTTCATCTTCAGGAACGGTTCTAAACAAACTGGCCTGCTCATTGAACAACAACTCAAATTGAGAAGTCCTAAATTCAGGCATTCTTGACCTCATTTCGGGATCTGTAATCATACGGTACATGTTTATTTTGCGCTCATAAACAATTTTACCTTCTTTCATTTGAGCCATCGTCAAATGCGTCATTCCAAAAATTAAGGCAAGTACTAAAATAAAATTTTTCATTTTTTATTATTTATAAATTAAATATACAATCAATTACATTCTAATGGTCATTCTAGGTCCACCACCATTGCCTGCCAGCCCAGATTTTTGTAAACTATAGGTAAAGCCCACTAAAAAATATTGATTGATGACATTGTAGGATTGATCCACGATTTGATTTTGTGATACATTTCTAGAAATTCCTGCATTTTTATTTAAAATGTCAAAGGCACTTATTTTTATTTCGGCTCTTTTATTTTTTAGAAAAAATTTAGACAAGCTTGCATTCCAAATAGGCACTGCTGTATTAAAGCCTGCTGCCCGACCTTCATTGATGGTGTAATTAATGGATTGATTTAGAACAATGTCCAAGGGCAAATAATTCGTTAGATCTGCACTATAAACCCTTGTTAAGTAATTGGTGTTTAAAGCTTTATTGATGGCATTGTTAGTGTTACTATAGGCATGTCTTGCAAATAAATTTAAATCCACCACTTCATCCAAAGAATAGGTATAAGTGAAACTTGGACCTACCGATTTTATAAGGGTAGTATTGAGTAGGCCATTGGAATAAGAAATATTATTGCTGATGCCTCCATTGATACCAAAATTAATTCTTGAATAAATTTGTTTAATCCCAAAACCATAATTGGCAGTAGCATTGACGCGGTAGGCGCCATTGGCGTTGACTGGTGTTGAAAGTATCGCTCTACTAGGAAGTATACTGTCGTAATTCACAATGGAATTATTAATGACCTGTGCGTTTAATAAAGCAAAGAAATTTCTTTGGGCTAAAATTTTAGAAGAAAAATAGGTTAGATTAATATTGTGGGTATAGCTTCTTCTTAAATCAGGATTACCAATGGTTTGATTATTGATATTACTTTGATCTCTTACAGGTTGCAACTGTGTCAAAGTGGGTTGATTGGTCGATGTTCGATAATTGAATCTTAAATTTTGCATTTGAGAAAAATTATACACAAACATAGCAGAAGGCAAGATGTCTTTGAATTCTTGTTGAATTTTTGTATTGGTACTGGTATTGTTGCCTTTTAAAATGGCGTCCTGTAAAGAAAAGCCTGTAGAGAAATTATATTTTTTTTGATTCAACCTATAATTCATGCCGCCACCCGCATAGGTATACTCACTGCTGTATTCATTGGTGAGTTTGGTATTCAGTAAATCATAACTATTGCTGCTACCATTTTTATCAAATACTTTTCTGCTCGTAGATCCAATGTCTTTATTTAAAAAAGCATTGAATTCCAACAAAGATTTTTTACCTAAGGGTTCGGTATAAACCAAATTGGCAGAATAGGTTTCAGTCAAACCTTTTCTTGAATTTTTTTGATCGATGATGGAATCTTTTATCACTCCATAAAAATAAATTAGTTGTTCGGTATATTGACTGCTGTTGGCACTTGAATTATTATAGCCCTGTGTTATCGTTGAAGATAGGGTTCGCCCTTTTTTTACAAATTTCTTTCTCAACAATAAAGTATTTGAAATATTCACCGCATCTGTAGCACTTGCAGCATTGGTCTTCGTCGCATTGGTTAATGTGCCATCGGGTAATAAGGTACTACTCGAAGACTCACCCATAGAAGTATTGTGTTGGTTAGTAATACTAGGCGTATACTTATAAGAGAATGATTCAGAGACTTTATTGTCAATGGTTAGACCCATTTTTTGTTGTTGATTTCTATTGATGGTATTTGAACGATTATTTCTATTAAATAAATTACCTGGTGTTAAATTTTGTGTATAAGAATTACTAATATTGTTTCTCTCCACATCACTGATATTGGTATTGGCATTAAAATCCATTTTTTTATCATTCAATAGATTGGAATAGTTTCCCCCTAAGGAATAAGTATTGGCCACCCCTTGTGCATTGGCTTCGGTACCACCAGCACCACCGTTTATATTAATCATCACGCCTCCGCCGCCTCTGCCACCACCACCGCCAGAAAAATTAGCTGCATCTCCATTTGAAAATGCTTGTCTATTGGTATTGTTGGCAGTACCTATGATGGAAAATTGTTCATCGTTATTGATTCTATTGACATTGCCCTGTGCATCAAACCTGCCTGGGGTTCCAGCACTCCCATTCAGTTTTCCAAAAGTGGATTGTTTGCGGTCTTTTTTGGTTTTAATATTGATGGCTGTTTCGTCATTGCCATCGTCAATACCCGTAAACATGGCTTGATCCGATTTACGATCATACACTTGAATTTTATCTACTGCATCTGCTGGTAAATTTTTAGTCGCCATTTTAGGATCTCCTGTGAAAAATTCTTTTCCATTCACAAATACCTTGGTTACTGATTTTCCATTCACAGTAATCGCCCCAGATTTATCCACCTCAATGCCTGGCATTTTCTTTAACATGTCTTCTACCACTGCATTGGGAACAGTTTTAAAATTTTCCGAATTGAATTCTATGGAATCACCGTTGATGACCACAGGAGGCCTTCTCGCGGTAACAGTTACCGTACTTACTTTACTCGCATCAACTAAATAAATATTATTTAAATCAAGTATTGGATTAGCCCCTGTTTTAAAAACCACCCATTGTTGTTGATAGCCCACATAAGAGATAGACAACAAATATTTTCCAGCAACCATATTTTTAATCGTAAAACCACCTTCTTCATTGCTTCTAGTAAAACTTACTAAAGAGGAATCCTTAGCATGTACTAAAGAAACAGTAGCATAAGGCAAGGTTCTATTGGCGCTACTATCCATAATGATGCCTTGTACCTGAAAAACCTGACCAAAACCTGAAATGCTGAAGTATAAAATGGCGCTAATTGTAAAGAAGGTTTTTAAATACTTATTGATCATGGAGTTAAAAATACGATTTAGTGTTTAAATTATTACTTAAGTCATCATCAGGTCCCCGCCGCTCCTCCTTTTTTCTGCCATTTTTAACCAATTTTTAGTAAGTTTATTTATAAAACCGATTGTTATGCAAAATTCAAGAAGAAAATTTATTCAAAATGCTTCTCTGGCCATTGTTGGGGCAAGCTTAAATCCAAGTGCTTTGTGGTCTAAATCCCTGAGTGCTGCCGATACCAAACGTTTGATTGGTATTCAATTGTATTCTGTTCGTGAGGACATGAAAAAAAATCCTTTGGAAACTTTAACCGCCTTATCAAAAATGGGCTATGAGTTCGTAGAACATGCCAATTATATCAACCGAAAATTCTATGGCTGGACTGCTACAGAATTTAAAAAATTATTAAATGATTTGGGCTTAAAAATGCCAAGTGGACATACTGTAATGGGCGCAAAACATTGGGACAATACGGCCAAAGATTTTACTGATGATTGGAAACGTACTGTGGAAGATGCCGCTATCATGGGACAAGCATATGTTATTAGCCCATCCATGGACGATAAATTAAGAAGTACTTATGATGGATTAATGTTACAATTAGATGTATTCAATAAATCGGGGGAATTATGTAAGAAAAGTGGAATGAAATTTGGTTACCACAACCACGAATTTGAATTTAAAGAAAAATTGAATGGTATCTTGATGTATGATTTAATCTTACAAAATACAGATCCTAATTTAGTTATCCATCAATTAGATTTTGGTAATATGTATGGTGCTGGCGGAAGAGGCGCAGAATGGATTACTAAATATCCTGGTCGATTCCAATCCTTACATGTAAAAGATGAAATAAAATCTGCCAAAGGTGAGCTGAATGATGGCTATGAAAGTACCATTTTAGGCACAGGCGTGGTAGATCCTAAAGCGATTGCTTTACTGGCAAAAAAAATAGGTGGCTCCCATCATTTTATAATTGAGCAGGAGTCTTACCAAGGCATTAGCCCATTGGAATGCGCTAAGAAAGATTTAGCAATTGTAAAAACCTGGGGCATCTAATCAATAAATGTTTCCTTTCAAAAGCACAAACCATTCAAGTTTGTGCTTTTTTTATGCTTAACTTTAATGACTAATGTAGTCCACTTACTATTTAATAGATTGTATATGAAAAGAAATAGAATAGAAGATTTATTTATTGTTATTTTAAGCTTTTGTTTGGCGACAACTGCGCAAGCGCAAAATATTACTGCCGCAGATAAAGCGCGTTGGGCAATACATGCCAATCAGGTAAACATTATTAGAGATGAATGGGAGATCCCACATATCTATGGTAAGACAGATGCGGATGCGGTATTTGGTTTAATGTATGCACAATGCGAAGAAAATTTTGAACAAATAGAACTAAATTTTTTAGAAATGTTGGGCCGCACTGCAGAAGTCAATGGACCAAAAGCCATTTACGAAGATTTAATGATGCGATTGATACAAGACAGTGCCGAAGCAATTCAAGATTATAATAAAAGTCCTATTTGGTTTAAAAATTTATTACAGGCCCACGCGGATGGATTAAACTATTATTTATACAAACATCCCGAAGTTCATCCCAAGGCCATTAGCTATTTTAAGCCTTGGTATCATTTAATGTGGACCGATGGCAGTGTTTCTCCCACCAGAACTGGAGGAATTGAAACACAGGATGTAGAAAATTTTTACGGTGATAAAAATAAAATAGTGCAACAATCCCGTATTGATTTTGAAGAAAGAGCCACCAAGGGCTCCAATGGATTTGCGATTGCACCCAAGCATAGTAAAAATGGAAATGCTTTGTTGTACATCAATCCGCATGTACCTTTTTATTTTAGATCGGAGATGCATATGAACAGCGAAGAAGGCCTGAATGTTTATGGGGCCGTAACTTGGGGGCAAATGTTTATCTACCAAGGTTTCAATGAACATTGTGGATGGATGCATACCAGTAGTTACGCCGATGTAGCGGATGTATATGAAGAAAAAATTAAAAAGAATAAAATAGCTTGGGTATCTATCTACGAAAAGAAAGAAAAAAATATTAAAGAAAGAAAGATTGAATTAAAATATACAGAGGCTGGCGAAATAAAAATTAAATCATTTCTTACTTATAAAACAATCCATGGGCCAGTGATGGGTAGTAAAAATGGCCATTGGTTAAGTTTGCAAGAAAACAATCGGTCTTTGAATGCCTTGATGGAATGTTGGTCTAGAACCAAGGCCACCAATTTAAAAACCTATCAAAAAGCATTGTCTTTATTAGCGAACAACAGTAATAATACGGTCTATGCAGATGGCGAAGGCAATATTGCTTATTGGCATGGAAATTTTATGCCTAAAAGAAATCCAAAATATGATTACAGTTGGCCAGTAGATGGTTCTATCAAAGCGACCAATTGGCAAGGCCTACATGCATTGAATGAAATTGTACAAAGCATTAATCCATCCAATGGTTGGTTACAGAATTGCAATGCTACTCCTTTTACAGTGGCTGGCATGAATAGTCCCAAAGCGGAAAACTATCCACACTATATGGCTCCTGATGGAGAAAACGGCAGAGGTATTACCGCAGTTAAATTATTAGAAAAAATAGAGAAGATTAGTTTAGATGAGTTGATTCAACTTGGTTACAATAAACATATATCGGCTTTTGATGTTTTATTGCCTTCCTTCTTAGCTTATACAAAAACCATAACACTGAATACGAAAGAACAAAAAGCCATTCAATATTTAAGCAATTGGAATCATGATGCTGATACCGCTTCAATTGCAACTGCTATTGCCATTGAATGGGCCACAGAATGGGGCAAAGAAATACCAGCCGCCGCTACTGAAGAAACTGGTACTGAATTATGGAAAAAATATGAAAGCATGGCCACTACTGTTTCTAATGAAAAAAAATTAGCGCTATTGAATAAAACCTTAGCACATATGGAAGAAGTATATGGTAGCTGGGAAATGGCTTGGGGTAGCATCAATAGATACCAAAGAGTCAACCCAGGAGAAAAAATGAATGACCAATTACCTAGCTGGGCCGTTGCGCAAGCTTCCTCAAAATGGGGGACCCTTCCTGCATTTGAAAGTAAAAGACAAGACAATTCACAGAAGCGTTATGGTTATTCAGGAAGTAGTTTTATTGCAGCCGTTAGCTTTGGTAAAAAGTTAGAAGCTAAAACAATTATTACTGGGGGGCAGAATCGTTTTAATAAGTCTAACCATTTTACCGATCAAGCTAAGCAATACATTGAGGGTAATTTTAAAACCATTCATTTTTACAAAGAAGATGTTTTAACACATGCAGTAATATCATACAAACCCGGGTTGACTAAATAATGATCATAGAGCTTGGACACAAAGGCTACTTTGACCAAGCCGGCTAAGTTTTTAACTTCTAGTTTTTGCATCATTTTCGTACGATGCCCTTCAATGGTTCTTTTGCTATGGCCCACTTCATAGGCAATCTGTTTACTTGAGGCCTCTTCGCAAATACGGAGTAAAATATATTTATCATAAGTATGGAGCTGATGGACTTTTTCGATTAACTTAATTTTTTCCATATGGTTGACCAGGCTAAATATTTTGTCTGCAATGGTCTTGCAGAAATAAATTTTATTGAGCCTAGCCATTTCTAGGGCCTTGGACCATTCTTTGTTACTTACACCTCTAGCAACAATTACGTTTACGCCGTTATCAATTAACTGATACAAATGCGCATCATCCTGTTCGTTAAAAACCACCATGATGGACATCTTCTTTTTAATTAGGGCTATTTGATCCATCTCTGCTGCATGAGCATAATCAAACAAAGCGCTATCAGCCACCAAAATCATTGGCAAGGCTGCTGGATTATTGTCTTTTTCCATATCAAATTTCAGTTCCTTTAAGTTATCAATGAGCTGATAGCCCATTAACATTGGGTTGTCCTTAATAAGTAAGCTGCAACCCATCGCATAGATGGTTTGTTGATCACATATAATTACTTGACTTTGCATATAAATATAGTTTGAGTTTTTATACTGCAATTAAATAATATTTTTATAACCTATTGATAGACAAAGAAGTAACTTCTATAAATGGCTTTTAAAACCATTGCGATTGACCCCATTCATGTATTTTCTAATTTAGCAATTGGTTGATACTATTCATAGAAGCAAGTAGTTATTAAATAAAGCCCGTAATTATTTGTCAGTATTATATATTTTATAACTTCATTGAATATTATACTAACCCCTTTGCACAGCGTTGACAACCATTCGTAACTTATTTTACCCTTTTGTTCCAGTAGGACATTTGAAAGTGTGGGTCTTGGCCCCAGCCTTGGACAATCCAGATCCCAATTTGGCTTACTATTACGACTTTACTCAAAGTATAGAAGAATATACCCGCGTTTTTGAACAATTGGATTTGCCATGGAAATGGCAACCCGTTTCTTTAGAAACTTATAAAACCATTGTACAAGAAATTGCACATGAAAGAGCAAAAGGAATTTACTTTCCTGTAGTTTTAAATTTATGTGATGGAGATGAAATCAATGGTGCACCTGGCGTTTCTGTCATTAAAGCATTGGATGCAAAACAATTGGTGTACACGGGCGCCAACGATTATTTTTATGACATCACTACTTCTAAAATTCCAATGAAGGAAGCATTTGATATAGCGGGTGTGCCTACACCCAAATGGGAAGCCATCAGAACCAATGAAGTGAATGTACAGGAAGTAATTGAAAATTTAGGTAGCCCTGTGATTGTCAAGCCTGCTGTTTCTGGGGGTAGCCTAGGGGTAGGTGTAAAAAATGTAGTAGAGAATGCTGCTGATTTAAAAATTCAGTTGGCAAAAATGTTTGAAGGCTATAGAGGCTGGAACCTAGCCTCAGACGGCATCTTAGCAGAAGCTTTTATTGAAGGGCCCGAATATACAGTAATGATTGTTGGAAGTCATACGCATCCGGAATATGCAAAAATCTATCCTCCCATTGAAAGAGTGTTTCACGCCTCCCTTCCCGAAAAAGAAAAATTTTTATCCTTTGATCGTTTATGGGAGATTTATGAAGAAGAAACACCGATGCCCCAGGACGAAAATTTTTATCAATACCAATTAGGTGATGAGTCTATTCAAATGGCAGTTCAAAAAGTTTCTTGGGATGCCTATGTGGCTTGTAATGGAACTGGATATACAAGAGTAGATGTTAGAATAGATAATAAAACTGGCGTGCCTTATGTTTTAGAAGTGAATGCACAATGCGGCATCAGCGAAGATGAAAACTTTACCTCTATTGGTGCCATTTTACGTTATGCCAATCAAAGTTTTACCGAACTAGTCATTCATATTATTAATGACGCATTTGCTAGAAGAAAAAAATAAAATTATGCGCCCGCTTCCTATATTAAACCATCCTGAAAGTTTTAAAGATTTAAAAATTTGTGTACTACAACCAGACTATTCTACTTCTGGGGTGGATTATCAATATTACGATCCTAAGCGAGACCTATCGGCCATCATGCCAGAAGCCCATATTGACCATGTTTTTCTTAATAAGCTGAGCACCTACCAGCAACTAAAAGAATTGAAAGACAAGCAGTATGATATCTATATCAATTTATGTGAGGGTTATTTAGAATGGAAAGTGCCTTCTATAGATGTTATTATAAGTATGGACCTATTAGGCCTACCTTATACAGGACCCAATGCCAATTTGTATGACCCGCCCAAAACCATCATGAAGTATTTGGCTTTTTGTGAAGACGTGGTCACCCCTGCGCATGTATTGATAGAATCTATGGATGATTTAGATCAATTGCCAGGTAATTTAAAGTTTCCGCTTTTTGTAAAACCAGCAAAAGCAGGGGATAGTCTTGGTGTAGATGATGCTTCTAAAGCAAACAATACCGGTGACTTAATTGTAAAAGTTAAAAAAATAGTAGCCGAATTTGGTTCGGCCTTGGTAGAGGAATACATTGATGGCCGTGAATTCACGGTACTAGTTTGCGGCAATGAAGATGGAAAAACTTGTACCAGTTTTGTACCTGTTGAATATATTTTTCCTGAAGGGTTTAGTTTTAAAACCTATGCTTTAAAAACTTCTGAATTACATCCAACGGCCAATATTCCAGTGACGGATACTGCCTTGGCTACAAAATTAAAAAATATTGCAGAACAGGTATTTATGTCTTTTAATGGGGTGGGTTATGGAAGAATGGATTTTAGAATGAATGACAAAGGAGAGATTTTCTTTTTGGAAATAAATTTTACTTGTTCTGTTTTTTACGCAGCGGGCTATGAAGGATCTGCCGATTATATTTTAATGCATGATGGTATTGGACAAAGAGGATTTTTAGAAAGAATTATTATCGAAGGGATGGCAAGGTACCGCAGAAAAGAAAAATTATTTACGATTAAGGGTAATGCGATCTCTGGTTATGGTATGTATGCGAACAGAGATTTAGCTAAAAATACTTTGTTGTTTAAAGGAGAAGAAAAATCACAAAGAATAGTTAGTAAACAATATGTAGACGAAAACTGGGACGAGCGCGAAAAATTAAATTTCAGAAGATACGCTTATCCTATTGGCGCTGATGTTTATATTTTATGGGATTTGCAACCAGAAGAATGGTCGCCTCAAAATCATCACTGCGATGCCAACTGCACCTACAAAGGCTTAAACTTATACATCAATAGAGCTATTAAAAAAGGCGAAGAACTTACGCTAGATTACGGCAGCTTCTTAGATGAAACCATGGAACCATTCAATTGTAATTGCGGTTCTCCCAAATGCAGAGGCTTAATAAAAGGTACTGCTAAAATCAAAGGCTAGGGCTGATGATTTATTTTTTAATAATTTTTCGTATCTTAATAGCAACGATTGTTAAGTATGGGAAAAATTCATCCTCCTGCATTTATAGCACCCTTCTCCTTGTTTTGGTGGGAATGTATTGTTATGGTTATTCTTGTCATAGTCATTGTGGTGAGAGTGCCACTACATTTAAAAAAAATTCAACCTAAAACCTACGCCAATTTTATTGCCTTGTTTTTTGGCATCAATTATATTGTAGAAAATTATTACAATTATGCAACAGGCTATTGGAACTTACAACAAAGCCTTCCGGTTCATTTATGTAGTATTAGTTATTTTTTATGCATTATCACACTCATTAATTACAGGCAATGGTTGGCTGAATGCCTTTACTACTGGGGTTTAGCGGGTGGTATACAATCTTTACTCACACCTGAATTTACCGTAGGTATGGAAGGATATAATTTTTATGCTTACTTTATTGACCATGGAGGCATGCTATTAGTCATTAATTATATGATTGTTCATTTAAACTTTGTACCCCGACCAAAATCTTGGTTATGGGTATTAGGTTACACGCAAATAGTAGCTATTGGCGTGGGTATTGTTAATTATACAGTGGGTGCTAATTATATGTATCTATCGGCCAAGCCTGAAGTGAGTAATCCTTTAGTCATTGGAGAATGGCCTTATTATATTTTAGTATTAGAACTAGTGGCCTTAATACATTTCTGGATTTTATACCTACCCTTCGCTAAAAAAAATAAACAAGCTATTAAAGCTCCTCTATCCTCTTAGCTTTATCGTCTATTACTAAATCAAAATTAGGTTTTGTAGGTCCTCCATTAGGGTCATAGCCTGTAATTAAATCGTGAAACTTACAACCCCATTTATTAAGCTGTTCTAGAGTAAGACCTCTTAAATCTCGTTTTGAGCTTTCTCCCCTGCCTGTCCAATACGTAATATGCCAGCCCTCCTCATATAGTTTATTAATTTTAGCTACATTTTCAAAATTCGGCTCAGCCAACTCATATACTCTTTTATCTGTATAAAAGCAGATGGTTTCATCTATATCAATTAATGCTTTCTTGGAACCAAACCTTTTAGACTCAATCATTGTTATCTATTTTAATTATTAACTATTGCAAATTTAGATAGTTTCTATAAATTACACCAGTCAAATTACAATAAAGCTTAAATAAACTCTACATGCGTATTCTCCTTTTATCTATTTGTATTTTATTTCAACAATTCGCTACTGCTCAGTCAAGTAATGAGCCCCTTATTCGTGTTGATAAAATCACCATTGCAAGAGATACTTATGGAGTGCCGCATATATTTGCTCCTACCGACCCAGAAGTAGCCTATGGCTTGGCCTGGGCCCATGCCGAAGACGATTTCACCACCATTCAAACACTCATATTAACAGGGAAAGGAAAGGTAGCTACTTATTTGGGTACTAAAGGAGCACCTGTTGATTATGTATTTGGTTTATTAAATACAAAGGCTATTGTGCTAGAGCAAATAAATAGCCTAGATCCTAAATTTATTTTACTGGTGAAAGGTTATTTAGCAGGCTTAGAAGCTTTTGCCAAAGCACATCCCGATAAGGTTTTAAATAAATATGTATTACCCATTAGTATTGAAGACTATTTAGCGACTACTGTTTTTTCAGTAGCTGTTTTTTGTGGAGTGGATAGATCCTTACCTAAAATACTGAATGGTTCTATTGCACATTTAGCAGGTATGACAGGAGAGGGCTCTAATACGATTGCAGTGCATTCAAGTAAATCTACAACGGGCGAAAATATGTTGGTGATTAACGCACATCAACCCATTGAAGGCTATACTGCCTTTTATGAAGCACATTTACAAAGTGAAGAAGGCTGGAATATTTTAGGCGGTTTGTTTCCAGGCGCTCCCTTAATTTTTCATGGCACTACTCCTAATTTAGCATGGGCACATACCGTTAACTTTCAAGATAAAATAGATATCTACCAATTAGAAACTGATAAAGCACATAAAGGACAATATAAAGTAGAT
>CAINEG010000241.1 GCA_903847655.1 uncultured Bacteroidota bacterium | reverse complement strand
ATTAGCTGCCTTTGGGCTAATTGTTTTCATCGCACCAGCGATTGCCCAAGATTCTACCATCAATGACCAGGGGCAAAAATTTACTTTAACCGATGCCATTGTGCGTAATCATTTTGATTATAAAGACATTCTAAAGAGAATCAAAGAAGATACTAGTTTTTACAAAGCTTTTAAAACATTGCGTATCATTGGGTATAGTTCTTACAATCATATTGAAATGAAAGATAAGAATGAAAAGATGGTAGCCTCTTTAAATAGTAAAACCAAACAAACACGTAAAAACAATTGTAGATCGATGGAAGTGTTGGAGGAAACCACTTCGGGTGATTTGCGCAATGCCAGTGGCGAATACAATTATGTTACGCCTTCTTTGTATGCCAGTTTGTTTTTTACCAAGGGCTCCATTTGTGGAGAAACCAATGTGGTAGCAGGTAAGAAAAGAGTGGTGCAGGGTTCTAGAATGGAAAAAGCCAAAGAACAATTAAAAATGTTATTTTTTAATCCGGGTAAAAAAATTCCAGGCATTCCTTTTATTGGCAATAAATTAGACTTGTACGACGAATCGGCGCATGAATTATACGATTACAAATTAGATTATGTGGATTACCATGGTCAATTGGCCTATGTTTTTGATGTTCAACCCAAACAGGACTTAGGCTTTTTTGATAAAGAAAGAGTAGTGGTAGATCAAATGATTACTTGGTTCAATCCTAAAACCTTAGAAGTGCTCGGCCGCAACTATTCTTTAAGTTACAAAGCGGGTGTTTATGATTTTAATGTACAGATGGAAGTGGAGATGACCTATTTTAAAGGCGTACTTGTTCCCAAAATTTTAAGGTACAAAGGCAACTGGGATGTATTATTTACTAAAAGAGAAAGAGGCTTGTTTACTGCCACTTTATTTGACTACAAGGTTGGAGAATAGTACTTATACTTTTAAGAAATTAGTTTCAATATACTTGACTACTTCTATCAAGCTTCCTGTTTCTTTAAACACGCGCAATTGTTGATCGGCACCTGTGCCATTGGTGAAAATATCCTTTACTTTATTTAAGTGTGCTCTGCTGCCCAATTCATCGGCCACGCTGTCCACAAAATCCAATAGTTCATTCACTAAATCTACCACTGGCACTTCTTTCTCTTTGCCAAAGTCAATTAATTTTCCTTCAATGCCATAGCGGCTGGCCCTCCATTTATTTTCATTGATTAAAGCACGTTGATAATTAATGAAGTTGATATTTTGTCTTCGTAGAGAATATATTTTAGCACAGATGGCTTGAAAGAAGGCTGCAATGGTGATGGTCTCCTGAATGGTCATGGGTACATCGCAAATTCTAAATTCAACGGTATTGAAAACTGGGTGTACGCGTAAGTCCCACCATATTTTTTTGCCATCATCAATACAATTGGTCTTAATCAATAATTGTATAAATTTTTCATATGCCTCAATACTTTCAAAAGTATCAGGGATGCCTGTTCTTGGAAACTTATCAAATACTTTGCTGCGGTAGGATTTGTAGCCTGTATTGCGCGTTTCCCAAAAAGGGGAATTGGTACTTAATGCATAAATATGTGGCAGAAAATATCTTGCGGTGTTGGCAATTTGCATGGCCATGCTTCTATCTTCGATGCCTACATGTACATGTAATCCAAAAATTAAATTACTTCTTGCCGCTTGTTGCAATTCATTTAAAATAGCTTGATACCTTGACTGATCAGATACCAATTGTGTTTCCCATAAACTGAAAGGGTGGGTGCCTGAAGCGCCAATGCTAAAGCCTAATCCATTCGCTACTTCTGAAACATGGGTTCTTAACTCAAAAATTTCTTGATAAGCTTCATCCACATTTTTACAAATACCAGTGCCTACTTCCACCACTGCTTGGTGCATTTCGGCCTTGATCTTTTCCTTAAATTTTTTTTGGCCTTCAGTGACAATGGCTTGCTGATGGCTTTTTAATTCCTTGGTCGAAGGGTCAAGTACCATGTACTCTTCTTCCACCCCAATCGTAAACTGATTAATAATGTCTGTGGCCATTGCCATGAAATTACTTAATTTTTTTGCAGTTTCTTCAAAAAAAATACCCCGACCCGAAATTCGGAACGAGGTATCTAATGCTAGGCTTCATGCCTATATCATCTTAAGTGCGTTTATAAAATGGTTTAACGATGGTAGGAATTTTCGGTCTCGTTTTCTCTTTCCTTATCATAGGCTTTAATGATAGCTTTCACCAATTTATGTCTTACCACATCTTCCTCATCCAATTGAATATGGGCGATGCCTTCAATGTTTTGTAAAATACGTGAGGCTTTTTCCAATCCACTCTTTTGATTTCTTGGTAAATCCACCTGGGTAGGGTCGCCAGTAATGATGGCCTTGGCATTGGAGCCAATACGTGTTAAGAACATTTTTATTTGTAAATCATTGGCGTTTTGAGATTCATCTAAAATGATAAAAGCATTGTCCAAGGTACGCCCTCTCATGTACGCAAGAGGTGCAATTTCAATGGTACGTGTGGTCATATAATAACCCAATTTATCTGCAGGAATCATATCATCCAAAGCATCATATAAGGGGCGTAAATAAGGATCAATTTTTTCTTTTAAATCCCCTGGTAAGAAACCTAGGTTTTCTCCCGCTTCTACTGCAGGGCGAGTTAAAATTATTTTCTTCACCACTTTATTTTTCAATGCCCTTACTGCTAGTGCAACGGCAGTATAAGTTTTACCTGTACCTGCGGGTCCAATGGCAAATACAATGTCATTTTTGTCGGCAGCCTGTACCATTTTTTTCTGGTTGGCTGTTCTGGCTCTAACTGTTTTCCCGTTAGGACCAAAAACCAATACTTCATTGGGATTTTTGTCAATAAAATTATCGATCACCTCTGCGTCATCGCCTCCTAAAATTTGTTCAAAATAGTTTTCACTCAAATGTCCATTGCGTTGCATATAAGCAATGATCAAGTCAATTTTTTCTTTGGCTAAATCAATCTGCTCTGGTGCACCACTTAGTTTAATCTGAGTACCTCTTGATAAAATTTTGAGTAAGGGAAATTTCTTTTTTAAGATGTCGAATTTGTTGTTGTTAACGCCGAAAAATTCAATAGGGTTAACGGTTTCTAAATTGATGATGGTTTCTGTCAATGTAGTTACATTTAAAGGGTTAATATTTTATTTCATCAGCCTAACATAAATTTAATTTAACTAAAAGAAAATAGCAAGGATTAAATACGCACATATGTGCATTACTTTAAATGATAACATGGGCTTAATCATTTGATAAAATAAGGGTAATATGGAAAACTTAGGCTTGTTTCAAAGTAGCAATCATTGCAATGGGGTCGGCCGCTTTAAACACGGTGGTGCCCGCCACCAATACATCTGCGCCTGCTGCAGTTAATGCGCTAGCATTGTTGGCATCTACACCGCCATCTATTTCAATAAGGGTAGTTGCTTGGGCATGAAGTATGATTTGCTTTAAGGTTTTTACTTTCTCGTAAGTGGCTTCAATAAATTTTTGCCCACCAAATCCAGGGTACACACTCATCACACAAACTAAATCGATGTCTTTGATTAAAGGAGCCAATACTTCTATATCAGTATCAGGGTTAATGGCCACGCCGGCCTTCATGCCCTCTGCCTTTATTTGTGCAAGGGTAGCAGCTAGTTCGGGGCAAGCCTCATAATGCACAGTTAAAATATCTGCCCCTGCTTTTTTAAAGGCAGTAATATATTTTTCTGGAGAGACAATCATTAAGTGCACATCACAAACTTTGCTAGTGGCTTTTCTTATTTGTTCAATCACTGGCAAACCAAAACTGATATTGGGTACAAAGCTTCCATCCATGACATCTAAATGAAACCAGGCGGCCTCACTTTCATTCAACATCGCAGCAGCCTTACCTAATTCTAAAAAGTTAGCGGCTAATAAAGAAGGAGCAATGATGGCCATAGGGTTGATTTGGTACAAAGGTCTATTTTTTTGAGGATTTTACAATCATTAGCAATTAAATTAGCCGGTTGAGTGCAAAAATTGAATATATTAGCAGTATGAATACAGGCTTATTACATCTACACAATCTTTTAAGATGGGTGATTTTAATTACACTTATCTGGTCTATCGCTAAGTTAATGACCAAGCAGGATGCGCTTAAAATAAGTAAAATCTTGTTGATTAGTGCGCATACCACTTTGGTACTTGGGCTTTATCAGTACTTTTTTGGTCCTGTGGGCTTTCAATTAGTGAGCCAAGCCCCAGGGGGAATGAAAGAAGTCATGAAGGACGCCGCAGGTCGTTTTTGGGCCGTGGAACACATGATGTCCATGATATTGGCCATTGTCCTGATCACCATTGGGCATATCAAGTACAAAAAAGGGGGCAAGACGGGTACAACGACGGTTTTATACCTGATTGCATTGCTGCTCATTTTGTCTGCCATTCCTTGGCCTTTTAGGGCGGGCATCGGCCGTCCTTGGTTGCCTGGGCTATAATTTACCTAATTAGTTGATTATCAATAAATTTTAAAGGAGAACGCCCCGTTCTCCTTTTATTTTGCCTAATTCGTAATATTTCGGGGTGATTTTTTCATAATTCCATTCATTTCCATATCTTTGCAACCCCAAAATAAGTATGTCAAAACAACCGCTGATTAAACAAGATGGAGTAAT
>CAINEG010000240.1 GCA_903847655.1 uncultured Bacteroidota bacterium | reverse complement strand
TTGAATGAAATATTGGATTAAATTGATTGCAGCAGGGCTGCTGCGAAATAATAATCCCGTACCACTCAGGCATAAACGTAAATAGGCGTAGTAAACTTTTTCAACGATACGATTGCTTGGTCTTAACATATCACAATGATAAAAATGCCCTCCTGGTTTAAGTACACGATTGATTTCACTAAACACACGAGTAATTTTTAAATGCCGAGAAGCATACCTAATTAAACCCTTGGGTTTGTCAATATGATCCATAATTTCATCACAGGCATCTATACAGGCGGTGCAATTCACACATTCTAACTGTGTACCATTTCTAATATCTATACCTGTTGGACAAACTCGAACACAAGCATGACAATTGACACAATCTCCATGGCTGGAACTGGCATCTAATTTTCCTCTAGGTTCACCTCTTATATAATCATAAGCAACCAATATTGAATTTCGATCCAATAATACCCCTTGTAATCGACCATAGGGACAAACAATAATACAGGCCTGTTCTCTAAACCAATAATACACAAAGAAAAAAACCAAGGTAAAAATAACTAACGCACTGAATGTTCCAAAATGAATAAAGATTCCTTCTTTAATCAATACCCCCACTTCATCTATACCTATGATGTAACCAAGAAAAAAATTCGCAATCAAAAAGGATAATAAAAAAAACACAACCATTTTTACGCCCCTTTTTACTATCTTCTCTGTATTCCAAGGCATGGCTTTGAGCTTTTTTTGCTGTGTAGCATCCCCATCAATGAAGTATTCAATTTTTCTAAACACCATTTCCATAAAAATGGTTTGCGGGCAGGCCCACCCACACCAAATTCTTCCAAAAGCCACCGTAAATAGAATAACAAATACAATAAAAGTTAACAAGCCAATCGCAAATATGAAAAAATCTTGTGGCCAGAATATTTTACTAAAAAAAATAAACTTCCTTTCCAACACATTAAACAAAAACACTGGCTCGCCCTCTATTTTTATAAAGGGTAAAGTAAAAAACAACACCAAATAGAAATAACTAAAATAAGAACGTAAGTTATACAGCCTACCCTGCGGTTTCTGCGGATTTACATAATTTCTATTCCCTTCTTTACTTATAGTTGATACCGAATCTCTAAATGTTTGATCTAATAATCCTTGCTTATAATTCACTATACTTTCGGAATCGGTATTATTTATTGGTTCCATTTATTTTGTTGTTGCAGCACTGTCAACTATATTGGCAGCTACCTCTTTGTATAAATCTCCTTGTGGCGCTTTTGGATTGGGAGGATTTGTTCCTTTCAATGTTCTAATGTAAGTGGCTAATTGTTGCATCTGAACAGGAGAATAGTTGGTCTGCCATGATTGCATCCCTTTATCTGGATAACCATATTTAATAGTTTTAAAAATATCTTTAATGCCCCCTCCATGTATCCAATATTCATCTGTTAAGTTAGGACCCACCAATCCTTGGCCTTCAGCCAAATGACAAGGCACACAGGTTTTTGCAAATAGCTCCTTCCCTGCAGCTGCCCCTGCTGCATCTAATTGAGTAACAGAATTCTCATCCACATTTTCTTTAGCAGAAGCCAAATAAGCATCGGTTTGAATTTTTGCAGCGGTCATCTCTGCCGTATATTCCTCCGTAGGATTCATGCCTGTATGCCATACTTCAAATTTTAAAATATAAAATACTGCTACCACAATAGTAATATAAAATCCATACTTCCACCAAGGTGGTAAGGCATTGTCTAATTCTTTAATGCCATCGTAGTCATGATCCAAAAGCATATCTGCTTCTTTCTCTAAAGGCACCGCTTTTGTTAAGAATTTCTTATCCAAATAATGCCAGGTTTTAAGCAACCAAGAAGCAGAAACTTTTTTGCCATTCACTACTTCTATTTCTTTTGGATGTATTGCCCTAAAAATGTTCCTAATGAAAAGAACCAATAAAGCAATAATTAATAATTCCAACATCAATACCCAAGACATCGTCCAAAAAGTATTATAAGACAAGCCTCCATAAAAAGCAGTGGAACTAGATTTTGATGTAGTATCTGCGATGGCTGTAGCTGCTTGTCCATATAATGACTTTGAAAACAAAGACCCCATGACTACTACAAAAATCATCATGATTTTTTTGGATGATTTAGAGATTTCAACTGCTTTTTTAGATACCATCAAAAGCACATTGCCCAAAACGCCTATCACTACCACCAACAAAATGGCTATTGACATCATAAGCAGTTCTACATAATTAGTGGCCTCTGGTTTGGCTGGAAGCAAACTAGGCTGTGCCAAAGCGCCTAAAGACCATAAACTAGCCATGGACAATAAATAGATATTTTTAATTTTTAACATAAGAAATGTTTTTAGATTTTATATTATTGCTCTAATGGTAAATTTTTGATTTCCTCCACCTGATTTTTGTCTAGGGTTTTCACATACCACAAGACACCAAGAAAAAATAGCACAAATACCAATAAAGAAAAGATGGGGTAAATGTTTTTATCCTGCATGGTCTCGGTATATTTTTTTATAAAACTGTACATAGTTGTGTTTTTTTTATTTTTTTGTAATGTCTGTGCCCAATCTTTGTAAATAAGCAATCAAGGCGATAATTTCTTTATTAGGTGGTACTTTGATTCCATCTTTATTCAAATCATCAGTTATGCCTTTTGCTTGAATCATTAAATCTTGATTGGCCTTGCTAGCATAATCTGCTGCATAAGGCACACCCAAAGTGCGCATGGCATTAATTTTTAATGGAGTAGTGCTTGTGTCCAAATTGTGGTCTATCAAGAATGAATAAGATGGCATCACCGAACCAGTTGAAATAGCATTAGGTTCTTCTAAGTGATTGTAATGCCAGGTATTTGATTTTTTCAAATTGCCTGCACCCTCTCTAGCCAAATCCGGACCTGTTCTTTTACTTCCCCATTGAAATGGATGATCATAGACAAACTCCCCTGCCTTACTGTATTCTCCATAACGTTCTGTTTCACTTCTAAAAGGACGAATCATTTGAGAGTGACAGGTATAACAACCTTCTCTTGTATAAATATCTCTTCCTTGCAATTCTAATGGCGTATAAGGTTTCACACTTGAAATAGTGGGGATATTAGATTTTACTAAAAAAGTAGGCACTAATTCGACCAAGCCGCCAATTAATATAACTACTAAGGACAACAATAAAAATGGAGTAGGTCTGCGCTCTATCCAACGATGCCAATGTTCTCCATGATGCTTGGTATAGGCTTTTTCTAAAGCAGGTGCTTGAGCCTCTTCATTGGCCTGTAATGTTCCTTGACCAATCGTTTTAAAATAATTCACCATACCTATAATAGCTCCTGTGAGATAAAGCGCTCCCCCGAGTGCCCTCATCGCATAAAATGGAGCCATATAGGTAACGGTTTCAAGAAATTGATACTTTAATTGACCACTAGGCGTAAATTGTTTCCACATGGAAACTTGTTGCCAGCCTGCCCAATACATAGGTATCGCATAAAATAAAATACCTAAAGTGGCCAACCAAAAATGGATATTGGCTAATTTTTTTGAATACAATTGGGTTTTATAAATTCTTGGGATCAACCAATACAAAATACCAAAAGTGAGCATACCATTCCAACCCAAACCTCCAATATGCACATGTGCAATAATCCAATCAGAGAAATGCGCAACCGCATTAATACTCTTTAGAGACAACATAGGTCCTTCAAAAGTAGACATCCCATAGGCGGTTACTGCCACTACCATAAACTTTAAGACCACCTCCTCTCTCACTTTATCCCAGGCACCACGAAGAGTTAATAAACCATTGATCATACCACCCCAACTTGGAAAGATGAGCATGAAACTAAATACAATGCCCAAACTTTGCGCCCAATTAGGAAGTGCTGTATATAATAAGTGATGCGGGCCAGCCCAGATATATAAAAAGATCAAGGCCCAAAAATGTATAATGGATAATTTATAAGAGAACACTGGACGGTTCGCCGCCTTTGGTAGAAAATAATACATCAACCCTAAAAAAGGAGTGGTTAAGAAAAAGGC